>CAZIBT010000001.1:0-22949 GCA_964537435.1 uncultured Nautiliales bacterium
ATAATAACCATATACAAAACAAATCTTTACTATTCGAAAGGATATGAATTTTTAATAGGGAAAATTCCTCCTGATAAAACAAAGGGAATCAGCCCTTATAAAAGATGGAATATGTTTTTAAGATGGATGGTAAGGGATAAAAAGCCTGATTTAAAATTATGGTATGGAATAGAAAAAAAAGATTTGATAATTCCTCTTGATACCCATACCCATAAAGTATCTCTGAATTTAGGACTTCTAAAAAGAAAAAGTTATGATTTGCAAGCCGCAATAGACCTTACGGAAAAATTAAAAGAATTCGATTCTGAAGACCCACTTAAATATGATTTTGCACTTTATAGAATAGGACAATTTGGGATAAAATTATAAAATTCCGAGTTTCAAGTTACAAATTTTGAGTTTTTAGTTTTGATTTTAACACTTAACATTTACCCCTTAGCACTTTTATTACCTCTAAACCAATATACAAATACACCAATAACAAATAACTAAAAACTCAACACTTTTCGTAACAATTTTTCTTTTTTTCACAATTCACTATTAAAATTATGTTAATAATATGATACAATTTCATAAAAAAGGAATTTTAATGGAAGATAGAATTTGGTTAATTTTTGGATTTTTAGGCCATAATCAATTTGTCCAACTCATTGTTCATACACTTTTAGCCGCATTTTTAGCTGTATTTGTTGCCAAACTCGCAACAAGAAAATTAACAATTGTTCCTAATGGATGTCAAAATGTCATGGAAGCAGTGGTTAGCGGTATTTTATATATCGGTAGGGATGTTGCAAATGAGAAAGTTGCAAGAAAATATTTAATTCTTGCCGGAAGTTTGGCAATTTTTATTTTCTTTGGAAATTTACTTGAAATAATTCCTGGCTTTGAACCGCCTACAGGAAATATTAATTTAACTCTTACATTGGCATTAATCGTCTTTATTTATTACCATTATGAAGGTATAAAAGCTCAAGGGTTGGGACATTATATAGCACATTTTGCAGGACCGGTTAAATGGCTCTCACCTCTTATGTTTCCAGTTGAGGTGCTCTCCCATTTTTCAAGGATTATTTCACTATCTTTCAGGTTATTTGGTAATATTAAAGGTGATGATCTGTTTTTACTTGTTTTATTAATGCTTGCTCCTTGGGTTTTCCCTCTTGCAGGATTTGCATTAATGACTTTCTCAGCTGTTTTACAGGCATTTGTATTTATGGTATTAACTTATGTTTATTTATATGGTGCGGTTACTGGTAGTGAGGAGGCGTTATAATAACTTATTTTATAACCGATCCTTCTTTTTCGCTTCAATTTACCTTAAAAAAAATTTCCGAAAAAACTCCGAATTTTGTATGTTACAGGAATAAAAAAAATCCTACACAAAAAGAAATTATTACTTTTGCAAAATTTGCAAAAAATTATTCAAAAATTTTTATAAATTATGATTCTCTAACAGATAAAAAACTTCTTAAATATTTTGATGGGATACATTTTCCAAGTGTTTATATAAAAGATTTAGAAAAATTAAAAGAGCTTTTTCCTAATAAAATATTTATAACCTCCACTCACTCTTTTGAAGAAATAAGAAATTCACAAATTTCAGATTATATAACTTTTTCTCCGGTTTTTGATTCAAAAAATAGAAAAGGACTTGGCATTGAAATTTTAAACAAAGCTTCGAATTTTCATCACAATATAATTGCTCTTGGCGGAATTATTTCAGATAAACAAATAAAAATGATTAAAAACACAAAAGCAGTAGGTTTTGGTGCCATTAGATATTTTTACAATTAATTTTTTATAATAAAAGTTTGGAAGCCAAGGCTAAAGTTGCATTTTGACTTCTTAAAATAAACCCTTTTAATTTTACTATCTTTTTAAAATGTTCTTTTTCTCTTTCGCTGAAACCGCCTTCAGGGCCTATTAAAAAAGGCTTATTGTAATTTTTGCATTCAATTTTTTCTCCATTAAAATCAAGAGCTATAAATTCAGGATATTTTTCGAAAAAATCCATGCTAGAAGAGAGGATTTCAATTTCCATTAAATCACTTCTACCGCACTGCTGGCAAGAATTTATAAGAATTGTATTAATTCTATCTAATTTTAATTTGAAATTCCTTTGAGAAAAATCGCAGTAAATAAAACTTATTTTACCAACACCAATTTCATTTAAACCAGGAAGCGTTTTTTCTATATTTTTAGGTTCAATTATGCACCATCCAAGATGTATAAAAGTATGAGGTTTATTTGGTTTTAGTTTTTTTTCTATAAGTTTTAAATTTGCTTCTTTTTTATTTATATTTTCTATTTTGTAAATATACAAAAAATCATCTTTTAAATTTCTTATATGAATTAATTCATCTTTTTTTGTGCGTCTTACTTTAAATAAATATTTATGTTCATTTCCTTTCAATGTAATATAATTTGAAGTTTCTGGGTAATACAAAAACTGCATTTTTTGCCTTTTTTGTTAAAATTATATAACATATAAAAAAAAAGGAGAATATTTGATAAATAATATAAAGGAATTTTTAAAAAATCCCGAAAAAACTACAATTTATCAGGTTTTAAATACAGATGAGCAAGAAATTAAAATACTTCAATATATGTTAAAAAAATATATTGAGGACAAAGAAGATTTAAAAATAAAAAAAATAATTAAAGATGTTTTTAATTCAGATAATTTGGATGGATTGGAATATTTAAATAAATTTACTCATTTATTGGATGAGGGGTGGATAGTTCATTCATCTTTTGGGGCAAAAACAAACGATTTAACGCTTCTAGAACTTTTTAATTCTTCCGTTTCACTTTCTATTGCTTTTTTGAAGCTGATAGAAAAAGGTTCTCTTGAATTTATCATCCCAGAAAAAAAGCCTTATTCGGATCATTTAGAATATTTGCAAGATCAGTTTTTAAGAATTGAAATTTATAATGAAATAGCAAATTTGAGAGATAATTTCAATGCAAAATTATCAGTAAAAAGACTTCAAAGCAAACTTAATCTAATGGAAAACATTATAAAAGAGAGACTCAAACTTACAAAAATAGATTTACCAGTTTTTAATTTTATAAAAGAAAACGATTTAAATGAAAAAGAGGAAATTATATTCTTATCTTTACTTAAAGAAGAATACACTTCAACAAATGAAAATGCAAGGGAGATGAATTATCTTTTAAATTTAATAAGTAACGATGAAATTGAAAGAATTAAAAACAGAAATTTGCTTGATGAAAATTCGAAACTTGTAGGCGATGGAATTTTGGATTATGATGAGCTTATAGGAGCGTTTGGAGGATATAGCAAAATTTATTTTATTAATGAAGAGATATTAAACAATCTTATTCACCCTCGAAAAAAACATAAAATGGAGCATATCGTAAAAGATACGCTTTTTGATTTGATTGAAAGTGATATTAGTTTAAAAGAAGTGGTTTTGCCTAAAGAAACTCTTAAACAGATTGAAATACTTCTTAAACAAAACAATAAAAAAGTTGTAAATTTACTTAAACAATGGGGGATAAAAAATAGTGGTGAAATAAGTGCAAAGATTATTTTTTACGGATACCCAGGAACCGGTAAAACAATAACGGCCAAAGCTATTGCAAAAGAGCTTAATAAACCTATTTTAAGTCTTGATGCAAGTAAAATTCTTTCTATGTATGTGGGCGAGAGTGAAAAAAATGTTAGAAGAATGTTTGATGAGTATTACGAAATAGTAGAAAAATTAAAAACAAAACCAATTTTACTGCTAAATGAAGCTGACCAGTTTCTTTCAACAAGAACGACCGCAAGTTTTTCAAGTGCCGATAAAATGCATAATCAAATGCAAAATATTTTTCTTGAACAATTTGAAAAATTTGACGGTATTTTAATTGCAACTACAAATTTATTAGAAACATTAGACAGTGCTTTTTCAAGAAGATTTGATAAAAAAATAAAATTTGAAAAGCCTTTATTTAACGAAAGAGTTAAATTATGGATGCTTAAACTCCCTAAAAACGCCGAATATGAAAAAGAATTTGATATAAAAAAATTAGCTAAATATGAATTAAGTGGTGCGCAGATAGAAATTATCATTAAAAACACCGCTTTAAAAGTAGCACTAAGAAAAAATCCAGTTTTTAAGATGAATGATTTTATTGAAGAAATTGAAAAAGAAAAAATAAATTCATTTGATAGAGAAAAAGAGCTTGGATTTAAAATTAACGAATGATTATTCATTACATAATGTAACAAAATTTTTGATAAAATTTATGAAACGAGCTATTTAATATAATTTTTCCTTATAATTGGATATAGTAAAATTAAATTAATTTTAAATTTGATATTATTTTAAAAAAGGAGTTAAAATGCAAACCATTTTGATATACGGTTCTGGGATTTTAGCTGGAATTATTCTTCTTTATTTTATAGGAATTATGGTAGCACCTTTTAATCCGGGAGAAGTTAAAAACGATCATTTCGAATGTGGGCTTCCTCCAAGCAGTGAAGTTCCTATGAAAGCTAATTTTGGATATTTTATTTTTGCTATTGCTTTTATAGTATTTGATATGGCTGGACTTTTTTTCAGTCTGTTTGTATTTGCAGATAATCCAAAAGCATTAGGTTGGGCTTTGGTTTTTGGAATTTTACTGTTTGCGGCTATTACTATAAGTATGAAGGAGTATAGAAATGTTAAAAGTTCTTGATTTTTTTAATTATGCAAGAAGTAAGTCCCCCTGGATTGTCCATTTTTGTAGTGGATGTTGCTCTCTTGAAATGCTAGCTTCAATGGGGCCTAGATATGATTGGGAGAGATATGGATATATTATGACCCCAACTCCTAGGCAAGCTGATATTATATTTATTACAGGACTTGTGAGTAAAAAAATATTACCGGCTCTTCTTAGAACATATGAACAAATGCCTGAACCTAGATATGTTGTAGCAATAGGCGCATGTGCATATGATGGGGGACCTTATAATGATTCTCCTTCAGTAATTAAAAATATGACCGAAATTTTACCGGCTGATGTATTTGTTGCTGGATGTCCTCCAAAACCAGAAGCTATAATAGCTGGACTTGAAGAACTTAAAGAAAAAATAAAAAGGGGCGAGCCGAGTGCGTCAAGCCAGGGCGGCCTTTGGAAACAAATGAAGTTTTAAACAAAGGATAAGAATGGAGAAAATAAAAGAGGTGTTAAATAAATTTGATATGGAATATATTGAAGATTATAAACCTACATGGGTTAAAGCAAAACTAAAAAACAAAAGTGATTTATTAGAAGTTATAAAAGCTTTGAAAGAAGAGGGTGTAAAAACATGTTCAACTGTTTCGCCTACTGATTTTATCGATGAAAACAGAATTGAAGTAAATTATTTTTTGGAAGATTTGTTTAATAAAAGAAATGTCTGGCTTAAAGTCGATGTGGATAGAGAACTTGAAAAATGCGAAATCGATTCTATAACACCTTTAATGCCTAGTGCAAATTGGCATGAACTTGAGAGTTATTCAACATTTGGGGTAAAATTCAAAGGTCATCCTAATTTAAGATATTTTTTAATAAGTAGGGATTATTATGGGAAATTTCCTTTTAGAAAAGATTTTGACTGGGAGGCCCATGAAAAGCATTTAATAGAAAATATTAATTCTATTTCAGAGGAATTTTTTGAAGATTATGATAAAAATGAAAAAACAATAGGTCATGAAGAATCTAAAACCGTGCTAAACTGGGGACCTACCCATCCTGCAAGTGGGCCTATTAGGCTTAAAGTTTATATTAACGGGGAAAATGTTGAAAAAATAGATGCTGATATCGGATATGTATGGAGAGCATTGGAAAATCTGGTTGAAAGAAAAGATTTTATAGGTAGTATTGTGGCGGTAGAGAGAATATGTTTTATGGATAATCCTAATCCTATGATATGTTATTCTCAGGCGGTTGAAGAAATTGCTGGAAAAGAAATTACTCCTTTTGCCAAATATATGAGGGTTATTTTAGCAGAAGTTGGAAGGATTGCTAGCCATCTTATTTCTGCTGGTGGATTTTTTGGAACAATGGGGCTCCAGACATTTTTGATGTGGAATTTGGATGTAAGGGAATATTTTCTTGATGTTTTAGAGGATTATTCGGGTGCAAGAATTGCAACAGCATGTGTGGAACCGGGAGGCGTAAGATATCCTCTTAATGATTATAAAGCGTGGTTTAATACTATAAAAAAAGCAATTAATAGATTCGAAAGTGTAAAAGCAGATATAGACGATATTTTTATTAAAAACCCTCTTATGAGCTCAAGGGCGAAAGGAAATGGAGTATTTACGCTTGAAGATGTTGCCAAATATTATTTGGCAGGACCTATTGCAAGGGCAAGTGGCGCAAAAGTTGATGTTAGAATTGATGAACCTTATGCTGCGTATGATGAATTGAATATGGATTATGCAATCTGTAAAAATGGTGATACTAGAGATAGGCTTTATATTATTTATAAAGAAATAATTCAGTCAATTGATTTGATCAAACAAGCTATGAAAAAGATAGAAGAAGGCATTGAATCAGGTGAAATGAACCCTAAAAAAGATCATTTAATCAGAATGCCAAGACGTATGCCAGCAGGCGAAGCTGTAAGTAGAGTTGAATGGGCAAGGGGTGAGATGCTTATGCATCTTGTTACAATGGATAAATCAACATCGCCTTACAGACTTAAAATAAAAGCGCCAAGCGTTAATCATACAATGGTTTTAGATAAATTACTCTCTGGTAAAACCCTTTCAGATATACCGCTTTTATATGGTAGTATGCATATCTGTCAGGGTGATTTAGATAGATAAGGAGATAAAATGAGTATAGGAGCGGCTTTATTTTATATATTTGTTTTTCCGGGACTTTTGTTTTTACTTGGATGGACATTTTTTGTATTTTATTTTTCAAGAAAAACTTTGGCTTATGTCCATAAGCGAGTAGGCCCTCATTTTAATGGACCTGCTGGTAGTTTGCAAACGGTATGGGATGTTTTTAAACTGCTTACAAAAGAATCAATTACACCAAAATCAGCAGATCCGTATCTTTTTAATATTATTCCAATTATTGTTCCTTTAATTGCGGCACTGCCGGTTATTTTAATACCTTGGACGCCTTTGATTAATCAAGGACATGGGATTTTAGATACAAATTACGGTGTTTTGGGATTGGTGGTATTGATTGGGGTTGAACCGTTTTTATTATTTTTGACAGGTTTTGGAAGTAATAACAAATACTCTTTTTTAGGTGGTATGAGAATTTTGGCTCAAATGATATCAATGGAAGCGCCTTTTTTCTTGGCAGCTCTTTCACCAGCCCTTTTATTTGGAACTATGAATTTATATGATATTATGTATTCAAATACTTGGTTAACAACACTTATTTTGCTTCCGGGTGCTATTATTTTTATAATTGCTATGCTTGGAATTTTGGAACAGCCTCCATTTAACGTGCCTGATGCCGAACAAGAAATTGTTTATGGATTTTATACTGAATATGCAGGAACAAATTATGTTTTGCTTAAATTTGCGGAATTCACAGAAATTTTAGTTGTATCTGCTGCTGCGGTTACACTTTTCTTTGGAGGATATAGAGGAATTTTCTTTGATAGTTTTTGGTGGTTATTTTTTAAAATTGTATTAATTGCAATTTTAGTAGTTGCAATTAGAGCAAGTAACCCTAGACTTAGACTTGATCAAATGTTAAAATTTACTTGGAGTTGGCTCACTCCTCTTGCTATTTTAAATCTTGTTTGGATAACTTTTGCCAAACTATATATATTAGGAGTTTAATATGTTATTTCAAATTACCGAAAAAATAATAAGAGTTTTAAAAGGTGTTAGTGAGCCTAGAATTGCTATTAAAGACGTTGTAAAAGAACCTGCCCATAAATCACCTATTTTTAGAGGCAGGCACGAAGTCAGATATGATATATGCACTGGTTGTGATGCGTGTAATAAAATTTGTCCTGTCGATGCTATTAAAATGAAACCTCTTCCTATAAAAAGGCCTAATAAAGTGCCAGAAGTTAATTTGGCTATTTGTATTTTCTGTGGTCTTTGTGAGGATGTGTGTCCTACTAAGCCTGAAAAAGCAATTAAACTCTCAGGTGGCGATATAGAAATGCTTACAGATGGAATAAACGAAGCACTTGATAATTTTTGGGTAAGAGTTGATATTCCTGAAGAATGGATAGAAGCAAAAAAAAGAGAAGAAGAAGAAAAAGCCAGAAAAAAAGCCGAAATGCTAGCCAAGAAAAAAGCAGAGGCAGAGGCTAAGAAAAAAGCTGAGGAGGCTGCAAAAGCAAAAGAGAATCAAGCCTCTTTAAATCCTGAAAAAGGAGATGAAAAATGAGTGTTTTAATATTGGCGTTTGCAATAATTTTAGCCGTAATGAGTTTAACTCAAAAAAATACTGTAGCGGCTGTTTTAGCATTTGTTTTAATGATGTTTATGTTAGGAATATATTATATTATTTTGGGTGAAAAACTTTTAGGACTTTTTCAGATATTTGTCTATACCGGAGGAATAGTTGTTTTAACGCTTTTTGGCGTAACAGTTATTGGCTCAAAGTTTCCAGAATTTAAAATTAGACCGTGGGCTATGACTGTTGTTAGCATTGTTATAATAGGGCTTTTAATAGTTCCGTTTTTACTCCCGAATATTTCATATGAAGGCAAAGTTATACCTCTTAAAGAGCAGGTTAAAATATTTACCGATTTTTATTCGTTAATTGCAATATTTATGGGTGTTGTGGCGGCTAGCATACTTTATGGAAGTATTAGGATGTTACATACTTTAAAATATGGAAAGGAATAGAAAATGGCCGAATTTTATATAGATGCAATTGCCGCTTTAATACTTTTTGGTGTTGGATTGTATGGAGTTACGAGCAAGAGTGATTTTTTAAAAATTTTCTTTTCTCTAGAAATGCTTTTGAATGCGGTTATTTTATTATTAGCAAGTGGCGCTTATCATTTTGGGTTGACAAGAGGTTTGGCAGTTGCTTACGTAATAATTGTAATTGCAACACTTGAAGCGGCTGCAGGAATATTGATATTTATTTTATCAAACAGAATAACCGGAGAAATTATTCCAGATAATCTTGATAAGGCGGTGGAAGATGAATAATGCAGTAATGATTCTTTTGACTTTGCCTTTTGTAGGGGCGATATTTGCTTATATTTTAGGAAAAATAAAAAAGCCTTTGGCTTTTTGGACGGCAGAAGCGGTTGGATGTGTATTATTTTTGGCAAGTTTGGTTCTTTTTTTTAAATATTCAAATACTGTTATAAATTTTGATATTCCTTGGATACATTACGGTAATTTTGTAATTCCTTTTGGTATATATGTGGATCATCTTTCAATAATTATGCTTTTGGTGGCTACCGGGCTTGGATTTGTTGATATTCATTTTGCTCATGATTATATGGGTGAGGAAAAAGATCAGGCAAGATATTATTCAAAAGTTTTGTTTTTTATTGGAGGTATGATTTTACTTGTAATAACAAAAAATTTAATAGGTGCATTTGTAGGTTGGGAGTTTATGGGACTTGCAAGTTATGTGCTAATTAGTTTTTGGTATTATAAAAAACCGGCCGCAAATGCAGGTATGCAGGCTTTTCTTTATACAAGATTCGGGGATATATTTATTTTGGCAGCAATTGCTATATTAATGATATATGCAGGAACAACAAACTTGGTTGAGCTTAATCATTTGGCAGATGCTCATCAACTTAATAAAACAGTTGCTTTAGTAGCAGCACTTTTTATTTTTATGGGTGCTATAGGTAAATCAGGACAATTTCCTCTTTATCCTTGGCTTATGAATGCAATGGAAGGTCCTACCACTGTTTCAGCATTAATTCATGGTGCTACAATGGTAAATAGTGGTATTTATATTGTTGCAAGACTTTTTGATTTTTATTCTTATACTGATGCTCTATACGTAGTTGCCAATGTTGCTGCATTATCAGCATTTATTGGTTCAACGTCAGCTTTAGTTCAAAAAGAGATTAAAAAAATACTTGCTTATTCTACAATGTCGCATTTATCTATTGCATTTGTAGGACTTGGTGTTGGAAGTTTGGCTGCTGGTATGCTTCATTTAGTAAACCATGCAATTTTTAAAGCATTATTGTTTTTAAGTGCTGGTGCGGTTATTTATTTGGCACATCATACTAAAGATGCATGGAAACTAGGAGGTCTTATTAAAAGAGCTCCATGGGTTGCGCTATTTATGGCAATGGGTTCATTAAGCCTTGCAGGAGTGCCTCCTTTTAGTGGGTTTTTCTCAAAAGAATTTGTAGTAAGTGCTGCATGGAAATGGGGCAATGGGTTTACTGCTACTTTTGTAACAATAGCAGCACTCCTTTCTATTGCATATATTACTAGACTTTGGATTTTGATATTTTTAGGAGAGCCTAGAAATGAAGATGTAGCTGGAAGTGTCCATGCTCCAAGTAATCTTTGGATAAGATTACCTCTTGGAATTTTAGCATTTGTAACACTATTTATTGCTATTTGGCAAGGAGGTATAGTTCATTATATTGTTGGAAAAGAAGTTGTTGAGCCTGAAATTGAAGGTTTAACAGCGTTTATGTTAAGTTGTATGCTTATTATTTTCTTAATAGTGGTAGGATTATATGTTAAGGGATTAAATCTTTTATATAAAATAGCCTCTCATCATTTTGTTCAGACTATTCATCAGGTATTGTTTAACGGATATTTTGTAGAAGCTATGATTACATGGATTAGTAAAAATATATTTGTAAACGCACTTGCGGCTTCTGCAAGATGGTTTGATACTTATATAATTGATTATGTGGTAAATGCTACAGTTCCATTTACACGTGGGACATATAATCTATTTAAAATGGGTCATAGTGGTAGAATAGGAGCTTATATGGGACAATTTGTTATAGGTGTTGCTATTATAGTAATTTCAATTTTAATAATCGTAAAGGGGCTGTAAATGATTGCACTGGATATTATTTTTGCGCCGATTTTCCTCTCAGCCCTTGTCTATTTTTTGACAAGGAATAATCAACAAATAACTAAATATATTGCGCTAGGTTGGTTTGTGGTTTTATTTTTTATAGCATATAACTGGTTAGGTCAAATAATGCATCCGGAAAATTACCATTTTTCACCTGAAGTTTTACAATATATAAAAGCAACGGGATTTTTGCCCCTTGGTGAGTTTCTAAGAGTTCCGGAATTTGCTTTTTCATTGACGCTACAGGTTGACGCTTTAAGTGTTGCAATGCTTATGCTTACAAGTTTATTGCTTATATTGGTTGTATTTACTTCCTGGAATGAAAAATATCAGGCGGCTTATTTTTCTCTTTTGATTTTATTTAGCGGTCCTATTTTCGGGGTATTTATGACTACAAATGTTTTGTGGTTTTTTATGTTTTGGGAATTAACTCTTGTTCCTATGTTATTTTTAGTCGGAATATGGGGAGCAGAGAGAAGGATTTATGCTGCTATTAAATTTTTTCTTTATACGCATGTTTTTGCGATGTTTATGTTTGTTGGATTTTTCTTATTATATAAACAGACAGGTTATTGGGATTTTACTTTAATTAAAGAGAGTGCTTTGGCAACTCCTGCTCTTATATGGTGGCTTATGTTTATGGGATTTGCTGCTAAACTTCCTGTATTTCCTTTCCATACGTGGTTGCCAGATGCACACGTTCAGGCGCCAAGCAGTATTTCGGTATTACTTGCTGGGGTTCTTCTTAAAATGGGTGCATACGGACTTATAAGATTTACTGTTGAACTTATGCCAGCTACAACTCAAAAATTTGCAATGTGGATGGTAATATTTGGACTTTTGACAACGTTTTTTGCCGGTATGCTTGCTGTTTATGAAAAACACATCAAAAAAATGGTTGCATATTCATCAATATCCCATATGGGATTGGTAGTAATTGCTATTGCCACAATGAGTTATGATGGTTTGAGTGCGGCGCTTTATGAGATGATTGGACATGCTTTAGTGATTTCACCTCTATTTTTAATTGCAGGGTGGTTGCATCATAAAACTCACAGCTGGTATATGACAGATATGGGAGGGGTTATGAAATATGCTCCTTATGCTGGAACAATTTTTATGCTTGCTGGTATGGCGGCACTGGGACTTCCAGGAACAATGGGATTTGTAGGTGAGCTTACAATTATTATTTCAGCCGTTAAATCGTTTGGATGGTGGATTGCAATTATTGCTCTTGGCGGATTGATAAGTGCTGGGTATATAATCTGGTCTGTAAGAAGAGCAATACATGGTGAACCTAGTGAACTAGTTATAAAAAGCAATTTTTCAATGAGTTTTGCTGAAAAATTTGCGTTGGCTGTATTTGCATTTTTAATTATCTATTTTGGAATAAATCCACAACCAATATTTGATGTTGCAAATCAAGCATTTAGCTTTTTTGGAGGTATGTAATGAGTTTTATAATATTAATTGCGGCGGGATTGATTGTTCCATTGTTTTATAGAAATAATATTTTTATTGCAAAAACCATAGCGGTAATAGCTTTTTTAATTGCAGCTTATTTTATATATCAAGGGCAGTCATTAAATGATATTTTTCCATATTTTGATTTAAATAAAGCAACAATGCTTATAGAGTTTGCACTTTTAGCTACACTCGCAGCTGTTTCTGTATCCTTAACAGGGTTTGAGAGGCCTTTAATTGCCCAAATGCTTTTTTTGGCTGGTATTTCTTTGGCTTTGCTCGAAAGCAATAATTTGTTTTTATTTGTTGTATTGTTTGAAGCTTTGGCAATTATTTCATATATTCTAGTTGCAAATATTAGGAACTTTTTTAATGCTGAGGGTGCTATAAAAGCATTTATTGCCGGAGCTGTTGCAAGCGGTATAATTTTGCTTGGGTTTGCACTTTTCAGTTTTGTTACCGATTCTTTTAATTATGCAAATATGAATGTAAACGGTAAATATACATTAATCGCAGTTGCAATTATGCTTGCAGGAATTTTTTATAAACTAACAGTAGTGCCTATGCATGCATGGGCAGCTGATGCTTATTCACAAGTAAATCATGCTGCAGCAGCAATTTTAAGCGGTGTTATTAAAAGTGTGGTATTGGTTGCAACTTTTAAAGCTTTTTATAAATTTTTGATAGCTTATCCTTTGGCAACTGTGTTAATTTTTAGTTTCTTTTCTATTCTTACCATGACTTTGGCCAATTTTATGGCTCTTTGGCAAAAAAGAATTTCAAAAATACTTGCTTATTCATCAATAGCACATAGTGGTTATGCATTAATACCTTTTGCAGCAGCAGCGAGCATTTATTCATATGCAGGGGTTTTGTATTATGCAATAGCTTATATTTTTATGCAAACAAGCGTGTTTTTGATTTTGAATGATTTTAGAAGAGAGGCTGGAGTTAAATATTTGAGAGATATTAAAGGTATGGGTAAAAGAGCACCTTTACATTCTTTATTTTTTACAATTCAGTTATTCTCCTTAGCAGGTATTCCTTTACTTGCTGGATTTTTAGCAAAAGCAGTGGCATTTTATTCAGGTGTGGATGCAGGACTTTGGGGGGTTGTTTTAATAGCAGCGCTTAATTCGGCTTTGGCGGTTGCGTATTATGTATGGATAATAAAACACATCTATTTTGATGAATCAGAAAATACCAAAAAAATTGAAATGAGTGCGGGAAGTCTTATAGGTCAATTAATACTTCTTGCTGGAACTCTTTATTTTGGAATTGTTGCATCGGGAATATTGGGCGCAACTATTTCTTTTTAGCCTTTAAAAATTATAAAAAAGGTTTGGTTTGAAACTTCTTTTTTTTCTTTTTCCTCTTTTTTTATTGGCGTTGGAAATAAATGTAGATTATTATCAAGAAAATAAAAGTGAAATATTAACACTTTATAATAATTTTCCTTTTGTTTGCAAAAAAGAAAAGAAAAAAATAATTTGTGTTTTTGATAAAGTTCCAAGCACAACAGTTTTTAAAACAAAAACCAAATTTTTTAAGTTTATTCCTATTTTTAAAAAGAAAAACTTTATCCTTGAAATTAATTGTTTATCAAAATGTTTTTTATTTGCAAAAAGAGATAATTTATATAACAATCCTTTGATTTCTTTAAACCCACTTAAAAAAGCAAAAAAATGGGTAATAATAGCAAATAATGAAACTTTTTTAAGTAAAAAGAGATTAACAGGACTTAATTTCTATTTTCATAATTCGCCTAAACTCTATATTGGGGCAATTGATGAAAATCAAAATCCCATTGATATAAACAATCAGGCTCCAGATATAATTAAATACTTTAATATTTTAAAAAAATTTAAAAAAGGTAAAGATGTAAGTATCGATATAGACAATTTTACAAAAAATTATCCTAATTCTGTTTTTATTTCAGATGTTTTATATATGAAAATGGTTTTGCTTTTCAATAATAATGATTTTGAAGATGTTGTAGAAATCGGAAAAAAATGGATAAAAAAATTTTCTTATGATGAAAAACTTCCTAAAGTTTTGCTTTTAATGGCAAGAGCATATTCAAATATGGGCTTTTTAAGCGATGCAAGTTATTTTTTTAATAGAATTATTACAGAATATCCCAATACAAAAGAATCCGAACTTGCAATGATTTATCTTGCTGATCAGCTTTATTCTAGCGGGGATTTTAAAAAAGCTATGAAACTTTATGAAAATGTCCTTTTTTCAACGAACGATATAAATATAGCATCTCTTGCTGCAATAAGGCTTGCTTCGAGATATATGGATAAAGGTGATTTTAAAAAAGCTTATGAATATTACAAAAAAATTTATAAAGCGAATAAAAAGTTTTTACTTAAAAATAAGCAAAAAGCATATAATTTAGCTAAATTGCTTGCTAATCATCAAATGTATTCCCTTGCAATTAATATAGGTGGTGATTTATTAAAAAAACTCAAAAAATTTGATGATTTGTATGAGCCTTTATTTTATCATCTAGCACTTTGGAGTTATCAAAATAAAGAGTATAAAAAAGCTATCAAATATATAAATTTATATTTAAAATTGTTTCCATACGGAGATTATTCAGACCAATTAACTTCTCTTAGAGACAAAGTTTTGTTTAATTTACCAGATAATAATTTAACAAAAGCCTTAAATAATATAAATAGAATTTTAAAAGAATATAAAGGCAGTTCGATATATATAAAAGCTTTAATTAAAAAGGCGAAAATTCTTTATAAGCTCAAAAAATACGATCAAATTTTAAAAATGGAAAACGATCTTGAAAATATTTCAAAAAACATATGGCCAAAGAGAGATAAATTTTTATTCAAAGTCGAAAGAGAATATGCTATTTATTTGTTAAAAAACAAAAAATGTTTAAAAGCGGATGAAATTATTAATAAATACCATTTGAGTTTGGATAAAAAATATGATGATGAAATTTATAAATGTGCCATAAAAGCGCTTGATTATAATTTAGCATCGGTTATTTGTAATAAATATTTGGATTTACCGAATGATAAAATTTTTATAAAATGGATGAAAAGAAAAATAGAAGCTCTAAGAGGTTTGGGTGATTATAAGGGGGTGGTTGAAGCTATAGATGATTTATGTCAGGTTTATAAAAAATGTCATAAATATAAAATATATAAATTTTTTGCTTTATGGAAACTGAAAAAATATGAGGAAGCATTAAAAGTTGCAGAAAATATAAAGAAAAAAGATATTCAAAACACAGATGTTTATATAAAAATTGTCCGATGGGCGCTTAAAAACAACAATAATTTGCTTGCCGCTTATTATGCTAAAAAAATAATTGATCTGCAAAATTATTTTAAAGCATATCCATATTCTCCTTTTGCGGATTTTGTATTTGCAAAATATACAGACAATAAAAAAGAAGCGATAAATGTATTAAAAAATCTTTTAAAAAGAGTTAATGGAGAGAGTAAAGCTAGAGCACTGTTTATGCTTGCGAATCTTACAAAGAACAAAAAATATCTTAATGAATGTCTGAAGGTTAAAGGTTCAACTCTTTGGAAAGGACTTTGCAAAGATGCTAAGGGGTTGTTTTAGTGCGGAGTAGAAAGTATAGAAGTGATCTGGATAAATTATTGAATTTTAAATTTTGAATTAAGAAAAAGTAAAATTGAATGAGTAGATAAATGCTTAAATAGTTTATTGAAAAATAACTTGTGAATGAGAGGATTAATTAATTTTGAATATAATTTAGTATGATATTTTCAAGTTTTTCAAGTGGGGCTTTAATAGTTTTAAATTGGGTTTTATTAAAAGTTTGCTGTCTTTTGGCAAGCCTTGCAGTATTTGTTACAATTTTTTCAAAAAGAGTATGTTTATTGTAAAATCCATCAAAATAATCCAAAACTTCTTTAATCCCAATAGCTTTAAGGGCTGGTAAGCGTCTATCTTTATATTTGCTTTCAATATAAGCTACTTCGTCTATAAGCCCTTTTTCGAACATTTTTTGTGTTCTTTTAAGGATTCTTTTTCTTAAAATTTTTCTTTCGGTTTCTATTTCGAAAATCGGAATTTCAGGTAATATTTTTTTGGGAGGGTTTTGTTTAAAATATTCGCTTGGTGGCATATTTGTAGCTAAATAAATTTCAGCTCCTTTACTTATTCTGTAAATATCATTTGGAGAAATTTTTGAAGCGAATGTTGGATCGATTGCTTTTAATTTTTCAAAACTAAATTTTTTAGCTTCTTTTTTTATTTCATTAGAAATTTTAGGCATAGGAGATATCCCATCTATCATTGCTTTTAAATAAAAACTTGTTCCACCTACAATTATTATATTTTTATGGGAAATTTTTTTATAAATCTCAATAAATCGTGTAACATCAAATTTTTCATTTGGATAAATTTCATTAATTCCATAATGTTTCACAAGATTTAATTCTTTTTGCTCGGGTTTTGCAGAAGCAATGTTTATTTCTTTGTAGATGCTTAGAGAATCAAGGGATAATATTTCGTAATTTAGTTTTAGGGCGAGTTTAATAGCCAAATTGCTCTTACCGCTTGCTGTAGGTCCTATGATTGCAAACAAATTTAACCTTTTTTGTTACAATTATACAATAAGAAATGTAGAACTATTAGAATGGAGCATATTAAAAATATCTATTTATATTTTAAAAAACGGAGCTTAAATGAATATAAAAAAATATATGAAACTTGTCAAGTTTGAACATACAATTTTTAGCATTCCTTTTATATTGATAGGTATGATTGTGGCAGCAAACGGCTGGTTTGGCTGGAAATTGCTAATACTTGGAATTATAGCGGCTGTAAGTGCCAGAAATTTTGCAATGGCGGTTAATAGATATTTGGATACTGATATAGATGCTAAAAATCCAAGAACCAAAAACAGAGTAAGTGTAACAGGGGAAGTTAAGAAAAACGAAATGCTTATTTTTATAATAATCAATGCTTTAGTTTTTATTATAACCGCTTATTTTATCAATAAACTTGCTTTTAAACTTTCAATTCCGATTTTGATAATTTTAGGGGGTTATAGTTATTTTAAACGTTTTAGTGAGTTTGCACATCTTATATTGGGACTTTCTTTAGGGCTTGCCCCTATAGCAGGTGTTATTGCCGTTAAGGCATCAATTCCTTGTTGGAGTGTATTTTTGGCAATCGGTGTAATGTTTTGGGTGGGAGGATTTGATGTTTTATATTCCTTGCAGGATATTGAATTTGATAAAAAAGAGGGACTTTATTCTATACCTTCGGTGTTGGGAGAAAAAGCCGCACTTTTTATAGCCAAATTTTTTCATATTTTAAGTGTTATTTTTTGGGTGCTGTTTGTCATTTATGCCAAACTTGGCTTTTTTGCATGGCTTGCAGTAATTATAAGTGCTTTGACGCTTTGGTATGAACATAAACTTGTAAATAGGGATTATAAAAATATACCTGTTGCATTTTTTACTCTTAATGGATATTTGGGGATAGTTTTTTTAATTTGTATTATATTGGATAAGGTTTAAAATGAGATTTGTCAAAGCTTTTGTAAAGATAGAATTTGATTTTTATGAAAAAAAATATCAAGAGGAATTTGATAAACTAGGAAGTGAGAGTTCAGATCCTATAGGTCAGTATATAAAACTTGCAAAAGCAAGAGGAGATACAAGAGATACAGACCCGGTGTTGCTTGAACTTTTAATAGCAATGCATAGAAAAATAGATGAATTAAGCGCATATATAAAACATGAAAAAAAAGAACTTTTGCCTCTTAGATTTAAAAGCGAAACCGAAGGCCTAGGGTTTGAATATTTTAAAATAAAAGATAATCTTTTAGAAAAAAATAAAAAATATTACGGCAGATTTAATTTACCTGTTTTCCCAGAAAGAGTAGTGCCTGTAATATTTGAGGGAGTAAATGGAAATATTGGCAAAATAATTCATATGCACGAAAAAGACGAAAAAGATTATAATGCTTTTATAATGGCAAGAGAGAGAGCTATTATTAGGGAAATGAAGGGAAAAAATGAATAACGAGATATTAAATCTAATAATTTTTGTGGGACTGAGTATTTTTATGCTTTTTTTGTTTTTTTATATTATCAAAAGAGAAAAATTAAATGAGCAAAGATTTAGTGCTTTTGAACTTTCATTAGAAGAAGCTCACAAGGAAATTTTTTTGTTAAAAAAAGAGATTAAAAAAGATGAGATTATAAAAAAAATACAAACAGTAGAGAATATTGTTGAATCGATAGTTGATGATGTTAGGGCGATAGAAGAGAAAAATGTAGAATTAATAGAATCATTAAAAAAACAAATACATGATCTTTATGCAGAAATTAAAAAAAGCAAAATTCCTCAAATGAATAGTATTAATAAAACGGATGAAGAAAAAATAAAAAATTTATACAAAAACGGTTATTCTATCGAAGAAATTTCAAGAGAGCTTAGAATTCCCGCCGGAGAAGTTGAATTAATACTTAAATTTTCTTCCATTTAACCTTAAGATTAACTTAATTTAAGGTTTTTTTAAGAATTCTACACTAAAATTCTACACCTAAAAAATTCACAAAAGGTGTGATAATGAAATTTACAAAATCAGTAAAACCCCAAGAAGTTAAAAGGGATTGGATACTTATAGACGCTAAAGATAAGATATTTGGTAGATTAATAAGTGAAATTGCAACAATTTTAAGAGGGAAACACAAACCTTATTTTACTCCTCATGTAGATTGCGGAGATTATGTTGTTGTAATAAATGCAAGCAAAGTTAAATTTTCAAAAGAGAGCAAATTAAACAATAAATATTACAGACATACAGGATATTTTGGTGGAGTAAAAGAAGAAACAGTTGTTAAACTTCTTGAAAAAAATCCAGAGAAATTGTTTAAACTTGCAACAAGAGGTATGCTGCCTAAAACAAAACTTGGTAGAAGTATGCTTAAAAAACTTAAAGTTTATGCTGGTGAAAATCATCCTCATACAGCTCAAATAAAGGGTAACTAATGAAAATGCACGGAAAAATTTATGCAACAGGGAAAAGAAAAGAAGCGGTAGCAAAAGTTTGGATAAAAAATGGAAATGGTGAAATTAAAGTAAATGGGAAAATTTTAGATGAATTCTTAGGTGGAAGAGAGGCGCTCAAGCTTAGAGTAAAATGGCCTTTAATGCTCACAAAACAAGAAGGTAATTTTGATATAGAGGTTAAAGTATTGGGCGGTGGATTTGCAGCTCAAGCAGATGCTATAAAACACGGAATTTCAAAAGCACTTGTTGAATATGCACCTGAATTTAGAAGCATTTTAAAACCTGCAGGATTATTGACAAGAGATGCAAGGGAAGTAGAAAGAAAAAAAT
This sequence comes from uncultured Nautiliales bacterium, assembly GCA_964537435.1. Classification (GTDB taxonomy): domain Bacteria; phylum Campylobacterota; class Campylobacteria; order Campylobacterales; family Nautiliaceae; genus JALTBU01. Next base: position 19,825 of record CAZIBT010000001.1, read on the forward strand.
ACGGGAAAAAGAAAGCAAGAAAATCTCCTCAATTTTCAAAAAGATAATTTTTTCTCTTTTTTTATATTTGTTATAATTTTGCCAAAAGGCAATATATGAAAAAATTTTTGTTTTTGTCCAGTTTATTGATATTTACTGCTTGTTCTAATATTTCACAAACCACATCTCAAATAAAATCATTTGCAAAATGTTATATTCATAAATTACCGGCTCCTTTTTGGGTATGTTATCAATCTTCTTTTATGTCAGTAGGAAAAATAAAAGCTTCAAAAGATGATAGGTTAAACGAAGAGGTAGCATATTCAGAGGGTATAAATAATTTAATTTTCAAACTTCAATCAAAAACTTCATTAATGCTTAAAAAACTCAATATAAAAAACAAAAAATTACTTAATGAAATTAAACAATTTGTAATAATGAATGCCATACAAAAAAGCAGTTGGTTTGATAAAAAAAATCATATGTTATATGTGGATGTCGAAGTTGATAAAAATGAATTTAGAAAATTTTTAGAGCAAAAATTAAAAATAGATAAAAAAATTTTTAAAGACATTTTTGATGAAAGTTTTTGATTTTGTAATAATCGGCGGAGGTATAGCTGGTCTTATTACTGCTTATTTTTTAAAAGAGAAAAAAATTCTACTTATTGATAAAAAAGGAATATTACAAGGTGCAAGTTCAGCAGCAGGGGCATTTTTATTTCCAAAAGTAGGGCTTAAAAGTAAATATACCAATTTTATTAATTCTGCTTTATTGTATTCTTTTGAATTTTATAAAAATTTAGGAATTTCAACTCATAAAAATGGTGTTTTGATTTTACCAAGGGATGAGAAGGACATTGAAAAATTTAAAAATTACGAAAAATATATAACTCTGCCTTTTAAGAAAAAAGAAGGCGGATTTTTCTTTAAAGACGGAGGATTTGTTGAAGTTGATGAAGTGAGGGAGAAAATAAAAATTCCTTTTTTAAAAGATGAAATTATTAAAATAAAAAAAGAGAATAATTTATGGAAAATAAACGATATATATTCAAAAAATGTAATTTTAGCAACCGGGTATGAAAACATTATAAATATTCCATATATCAAAATCAGATCTGTTTGGGGAGAGAGAATTGAAGTGAAAAGTGAAAAATGTGAAATGAAAAATAAAAATTTGGATTTTAAAATTTTTTATCACAAAAAATGCTCGATTGCAAAAGTAGGGGAGAAATTAAGGATCGGAGCAACACATAAAAGAAACTGTTTTGAATGTATGGAAAATGAACAAGAAGCAAAAGAATTGATTGAAAAAGCAAGAGAGATTGTTGAAATTAAAAATTACGAAATTGTAAGCATCAAAGGTGGGCAAAGGGCTGCAAGTATCGATTATTTTCCAGTTTTGGGAAATATTATTGATGTGAATGAAACATTAAGAATTAATCCAAAAATTATCAAAGGGGAAATTCCAAAAGAGATAAAATATATTAAAGGGTTGTATATAATTAACGGGATGGGAGGTAGAGGTTTTTCTAATTCAATAATGTGTGCTAAAATGTTAAAAGAATTTATTTTTGAAAAAAAAGATTTGGGAGTGCTAGATAACAAAAGGCTTTTTATTAAATGGGCTAGAAAAGAGGGGGAGAGATATTTAAATAAAAATGAAAATATAAAATGAAAAATTAATTTAAAAAGTGATTTGTTAAGAAAAAAATCAAATTATTAATTAATATATTTCAAAGGAGCAATATGCTAAAAGTTGAGAAGGTAACAAAGCAATTTGGCGGGGTAGTTGCAATAAAGGATGTTTCTTTTCGTGTAAAACCAACTGAAATTTTTGCATTGGTAGGTCCTAACGGTGCAGGTAAAACGACGCTTTTTAATATTATAACAGGAGCTCTTAAACCTACAAATGGACATGTGTATTTTAAAGATGAGGAAATTACCGGGCTAAATCCTGTAAAAATTGTTCAAAGAGGAATAGCCAGAACATTTCAAAATATCAGGCTTTTTGGGAGTCTTAGCGTGCTTGAAAATGTTCTTATAGGATTTGAAAAATCGCTAGAATATACATTTTTTGAAGCTGTTTTTAGACTTCCAAGATTTTTTAAACAGGAAAAAATTCATAAAGATCTAGCAATGGAAATATTAAAATTTTTGGAAATTGATAAATACGCCACTTTAAACGCAAAAGCATTGAGTTATGGAAATCAAAGAAAAGTAGAAATAGCAAGAGCCCTTGCAACTGAACCAGATTTATTGCTTCTTGATGAACCGGCAGCTGGGATGAATCCAAAAGAAACGGACGAACTTGCTGATACTATTTTTAAAATCAGAGAAGAGAGGGAAAAAACAATACTTTTTATAGAGCATGATATGAAATTTGTGCAAAAAATAGCCGATAGAGTAATGGTTTTAGATTATGGTAAAACAATTTTTGAAGGAAAACCTGCAGATATGATGAAAGATGAAAAGGTAATCAAAGCATATTTAGGAGATATCGATGTTGAGAGTTAAAAATTTAAAAGTGAAATATGGGGTAATAGAAGCGGTAAGAGGTATTAATTTTGATGTAAAGTCAGGTGAAATTGTAACTATAATAGGAGCAAACGGCGCAGGTAAAACTTCAACTCTTAACGCAATTTTTAATCTAGTAAAAAAGGAAGGCGAGGTTAGATTCGCCGATGCAGATATTTCAAATGTTCCAACTCATTCAATAGTAAAAAGAGGACTTTCTTTGGTTCCTGAGGGCAGAAAAATTTTTATTAATTTAACGGTTGAAGAAAACTTAAAAATTGGGGCATATGTTAATGAAGAAAATTTTGAAGAAAAAAAAGAAGAAATGTATAAACTTTTTCCAAGACTTAAAGAAAAAAGAGGAAATTATGGTGGAAGTTTAAGCGGAGGTGAACAACAAATGTTAGCAATTGCAAGGGCTTTAATGAGTGAACCTAAAATGCTTGTTTTGGATGAACCCTCTTTGGGGCTTGCTCCTATAATTGTAAAAGATGTGTTTGAAACATTGGTAAATCTTAATAAAAAAGATGATGTAACAATTCTTTTAGTGGAACAAAACGCTGCGGCTGCTTTGAAAATAGCTGACAGAGGATATGTTATGGAAAACGGTAAAATAGTTCTTGAAGATGA
>CAZIBT010000002.1:0-20952 GCA_964537435.1 uncultured Nautiliales bacterium
GTTTATGAATTTACCGAACTTCAAGGAATAATGGGATATTATTATGCTTTAAAAAAAGGAGTAGATAAAGAAATTGCTACTGCAATCAAAGAGCAGTATACGGAAAGTGCCAGCAACAAAACATCGGCACTTTTAAACATCGCAAGAAATCTTGATACAATATTAGGACTTTTTAGTATTGATAAAAAACCAAAAGGTAGTAAAGATCCGTTTGGATTAAGAAGAGCAGCAAATCATATAATAAAAATATCCATCGAAAAAAATATTCCTCTTGATATTAAAAAAACCATTAGTGATTTAAAAGAAAATTATAAAAATATTAATGAAAATGAAATAATAGAATTTATTTTTGAAAGATTATATAAATTTTATGATGTTAATCCAAGTGTAATAAGATCTGTTCTGGCAACAAATGAAAGCAATTTAATACAAATAGACAAAAAAATAAAACTTATTAATGATGTTGTAACAAGCAGTGATTTTAAAAATCTTTTAGTTACTTTCAAAAGAGTTGCAAATATTGTCAAAGATTTTGATTTAAACAATATAAATGTAGATGAAAATCTTTTTGAAAAAGAAGAAGAGAAAAAATTATGGAAAAAATTTCAAAAAGTAAAAAACATTAAAAACATTGAAAAAAAACTTGACTTTTTAATCTCCTTAAAACCATTAATCGATAGATTTTTTGACAATGTTTTGGTAAATGTTGATGATGAAAAAATAAGACACAATAGAAAAAGCATTATAGCTTCAATATATAAAGAATTTTTGGATATAGCAGATATTAAAGAAATTACAATATAAATGGAGAAAAAATGAATAATCAGACATTCATTAAAATAAAAATCAATGGAATTGAAAAAAAAATTCCCAAAAACACAACATTAAAAAAATTACTTAAAGATTTACAAATTTTGGATAAAACAATGGCGATAGCTATTAATATGCAAATAATTAAAAAAGATAAATGGGATAGTTATATTATTAAAGAAAATGACAAAATAGAAGCATTAAATTTTGTGGGAGGGGGTTAATGACACCCGCATCCTTCCCCACAACTACAAGCTTGCCCGCCAACTTGTCCACTTAAAGCTTCATCAGCAGTTGCTTCTCTTTTTGTTACAATTTTAACATCAAAGGTTAAATCTTCTCCCGCTAATGGATGATTATAATCAATTATAACTTTTTTATCATCAAAATCTTTAACTGTTACTGCAATAGTCTGACCATCAGGAGTTTGACCATAAAGTGTCATACCTTTTTGAAGATCGATTCCTTCAAACTGATCTCTTGGCACTTCTTGAACCATTTCTTCATTATATTCACCATAAGCTTCATTTGCAGGAACTTTAACAGTTTTTTCCTCTCCTACATTCATTGTTTCTATTTCTTTTTCAAGACCAGGTATTATTTGCCCTTTGCCTGATATAAATTCTAACGGAGCTTGTCCTTTATTAGAATCTACAACTTCACCTTTTGAATTTTTTACCGTATATTCTATTCCATATACATTTGCCATTTGAATCCTTTAAATTTAATTGAATTTAAGTATAACATATTACTTTGATTTTGACAAATATTTTTTTGCCAGTTTTGAATATTTTGATTTAGGAAAATCAGATAATAATTTTTCAAAAGAAAGTTTTGCTGCCTTTTTATTATTAAGAAACAAAAAAGATTTACCAGTATGATATAAAAGTTTATCTGTAAAAGAAGTTTTTTTTGGGTATAAACTAATGCTTTTCTTATAATAAGAAAGTGCTTGTTTATAATTTTTTTCTTTATATGCAATTTCTCCAAGATAAAAGGATGAAGTTGCAGGAAGATAATTTTTTGAGAGTGTATATTCAAAATATGTTCTAGCCTCCCTTAATCTATTGCTGAAAAAATCTTTTCTTGCCTTTATGAAAGCTTCTTTAGGGGAAATAGGTTTTTGTTTGTTTATTCTTTTAACAATTTCAAAAATGCTTTGCTTTAGTGTTTGAAAATTTTGATTTTGTATTTTTACTATCTCTTCTATACTTTTCTTAATTGCCTTAATTGAGGTTAGATTATTTTCCATTGAATTAATTTTTGTCTTTAAATTATCAATCTCAATTTTTAAATTATTAATTTGAGATTGTGTTTGATTATACTCTTTTTTTAATGTAGTTATATCATTCATTGCAGCATTTATTTCATCAATTACTGTCGGAAATGCAGATAGTTTATCATTTATTGTCTCATTATAATTGGAAAGTTTAAGTTTTATTTTTGCAATATCATTTTGAAGCTTTTGAAGTGAATTATTTAATTTTTGAATATTTTTTTTATTTGAAAGTATTGCCTTCTCATCTGGAGTTAAACCATAAGGGGTATTTGAATTTAGATTCCCTGCATTAAAAGGATTAACATCAGCAAAAACAAAAAGAGGGATTAAAAGAAAAATTTTTTTCATACAATTCCTTTTTTTAGGAATTGTATCTAATTTATGGAAGATATGTAAAATTATCCCTTCTATTTAATCTCCAGCACCATTTTGCATGGGCGGTGCAAACTGGATTTAATTCTCCATAGCTAATAACAGTAAGTTTTTTAGGATTAACTCCGAGTTTAATTAAAGCATTTTTAACGGTATTTGCTCTTTTTAACCCTAAAGCGTAATTATACTCTTCTGTCCCCCATTCATCACAATTTCCTTCTATTCTGATTGTGTAATTTGAAGGGTTTGATTTTAAAATTTCTGCCAATTTTTCAACTTTTGGCCATTGGTCTTTTCTTATATTATATTTGTCAAAATCAAAATATATTACAATACTAGCAACTTTTTTAGCGAATTCTTGATTATTAGTATTTGCACTAACACTTGCCGCACCTGGAATTGTCTGTGTCTGAACTTCAGCATTTTGAGTATTTACACTCTCATTTGCATTTGTCCCGTTTTGTTCATTTTGCATTTGCATTGTATTTGTATTTGCATTCTGTGCATTTTCTAAATTTGGCTGCTTGGAACATCCAGTAATTAAAAATAGTGCTGTTACAGCAGTGAATAATAATTTTTTCTTCATTTGATTCTCCTTTTTTTTATTTTACCAGTCAAATGATTGCAAAATTTTAGGCAATCTATAGTAAAAAATTTTGTTTTCATTTAAACGTATTATACCAATTTTACTGTAAAAATTTTCTCTTTTTATAAACATTATTGAATTTCCATCAACTGAAAAATTAGGAAACATATTTTGACCACCAAAAGTTAATCTCTTTAGGCTTTCATTATTTTGATTAAGCAAAAATAGATTAAATGTATTATTACTAAATGCCTTATTCGTCTCCCTAGTGCTTACAACCATCAAATTTTTATAGGTATCTACACCTACTTGATTTTTACCTTGATAAAGCACCCTTGTAATGTCTCCTGTTTTTAAATCTTTTTGAAACACATAAGGTAAACCATATCTATCAGATATAAACACTATTTTATTACCCCAAAATTTACCGCTAACATCTATTCCCGGATATTTCGTTATTTGGATCAATTTATGATTTTTATACCAATAAACATCAGGATTTCCTTTTGGAGCCAATGTTAACAAAATTCCTTTTTTTGAATTAACATCAGAAACTATCAATAATCCTTGCGAAGAAAGGATTTTTTGAAGTTTTCCTGTATAAATATTAAATTTATATAATGTAGGAAGCCTTTGATATTTTGTAAAATAGAAACTAGTTTGATTTACATCAGCCCATTTTGGGAAAATATTAAGTCCTCCTGTAATTAGCAGTTTTTTATATGAAAGCGTATAATCTGATAAATAAATAGAAGCTTCCTTAGGAGCAGTTAATATAGAATAAACAATTTTTCTAATTAAAAATTTGGCGCTAGGCATATTAAAATATTTATTTATATCATAAACAGCCCTATGCACTAAAAAAGGAAAATATGCATAAGTTGTGGATTTATATCTTTTTTCCAAAACTAAATTATTATGCTGTAAATATTTAACATCCAACAGTTTTTTGGATTTATTATAAGATATATCAAATACCATAGCTGTATTATTTGTTTCATTGGTATCGTATTTAACATTAAAATGCTCTAAAACAATGAAATCCATTTTTAAAATTTTTTCAACAGGCTTTGCACCGCTATAATTTACAATAATATTAGGCATATTTTCTAAATATTTAGTTATTACAAGCTCTTTTGAATATAATCCTACCAAAAATAAAAATATTAAAAATATTTTTCTCATTTATTTACCTTTGTTTGAAATTTAATGGTTATATTTATATTTTTGCTATATTTTATATTTTTGATCTCTCTAACTAATTCTTTTTGTTTATCTATATTTAAATTGCTATCCAAAATCAAAACTTCCACATGGCCATCATTGTTTATAAATTTAATTATAGCGTATTCACCAGGAATAAATGAAATATTATTCCAAATTTCGTAAATTTTATTAATCAGATCATTTATTTTTCCTTTTGAAACATTTGAATGAGTGTTATATGAAATGTTTATATTTATATTTTTTACCTTATTCAATTGTTTAAAAATCTGACCTTTAAATCTACTCATATTATTTTGTTTTTCCAAATTTACTTTTTTTGTCGAAATATTATAATGGACATTTTTAAATATATCGTTAAAATTTACATTTCCGCCTTTTGTAAAAGAAGATTTTGAACCAATTTTCAATTTTTTTGTATGTTTTTTTGGTTTCGGAACTTTTTTTGCAGCTTTTGTATGAGTAATAATATTTCTTTTAATTAAACGGTTTTGCTTTAAATTGAAATTTTTAGTAACTATTGCCGTATGTATATAAACAATATTTTCTTTTTGAGGCTTACGATTAAAAATAAAATAAAAAAAAAGCAAAACCAAACAATAAGAGATCAAAGAAAGAACAAAAGCTACAAGCTTCATTTAGTAAGTAATCCTATCTGAGTAAATCCAGTTTTTACAACAGATGAATAAATCTTCATAAAAAGCGAATATTTTATATTCTTATCTGCGGCTATATAAACAAGTGAATTTTTATTATAATTTCCATATTTCAGATTAAAATTTTCCAAAAAATTTTTCACTGGCATTCTTTGATTATTAACTAACACTTCTGCGTTTTTTTTAATAATTATTGTTATGGTCGCTTTTTTCATAGCAGGAGTTTTTTTACTTCCCTGCGGCAGATTGACAGTTCTTTCCTGATAAGTGGAAACACTAACAGATACCATAAGTATTGCAAGCAAAACAAGCATAATATCTACAAAGGGCGTAATGTTTAATTCTGGCTTTTTCATTTGCTAAGATATATATCTCTTTGCATTTTTAGTGTTGATATTAAATCGTCAATTTTTTTTGAAAGTATTTGATGAAAACTATATGCAGGCACCGCCGTAATAATACCGACTGCTGTTGCAATTAAAGCATCTGCTATTGCAGGAGCAATCATATTAATGGTAGTAACACTTTGCATACCGTTAAATGCACTAAGTATTCCTATAACAGTTCCAAAAAGTCCTATAAACGGAGCGGTTGAAGCTACTATACTTAAAAACACAAGTCCGTTTCCTGCTTTTATTTTAGCCGCTTGAATACATGCATCAAAACTGTATTTATTTATTTTTTCCGATTTTTCAATACATGTTTTTAGTGAAGAATTTATAGAAAATGTATTATTTAAAAGTAGTGAATTAAATGCTTCTTTTTCTTTTTTTATCCAAGATGAAAGATAAAACAATTTATAAAAAAATACAAAAAAAACAAAAAAAAGATAAATTCCAAGCCAACCCAAAACTACGACGTTTATAGGATTGGCTAAAAATTTAGAGATTTCTGGCAGCACTCTCTATCTTTGCGGAAACTGTTGCTACCAACGTATCAGAATCGGTAGCATCTTTTAATAATTGTTTTGCTTTTTCTATTGCTTGGGCAATAGAGCTTTCATCAGGACCAGCAATAGGAACAGCCCCATCAACCAAAACATTTACATGATCAGGTGTTACTTCTACATATCCCCAGTTTATTGCTATTATCTCTTTTTTTCCATCCGGTTTTTTTATAGTTATTACCCCCGGTTTTAAATTAGTAACCAAAGGAGAATGCCCATCTAAAACTCCAAACTCACCTTCACTCCCAGGAAAAGTGGCTTCAGTAATATCACCTTTAAACACTCTCCCAAGAGGTGTAACAATATCAAGTTTCATATCAAACCTTTATTTGTTTTGCATTTTTTTTGCTTTTTCCATAGCTTCTTCTAAATCTCCTACCATATAAAATGCATTTTCAGGTAAATCATCAACTTTACCGTCTAAAATAGCTTTAAATCCTTCAATCGTTTTATCAAGTTCTACATATCTACCGTCAGCTCCGGTAAATACTTTTGCTACGAAAAATGGTTGAGATAAGAATTTTTCAATTTTTCTTGCCCTTGCAACAATTAATTTATCTTCTTCACTTAATTCATCCATACCTAAAATTGCAATAATATCTTGTAAATCTTTATATTTTTGTAAAACTTCTTGAACACCTCTTGCAACTCTGTAATGTTCCTCACCAACAATTTGAGGGTCAAGAATTCTACTTGTTGAATCAAGCGGGTCAACTGCTGGATAAATACCTTTTTCCGCAATTTTTCTATTAAGAACAGTCGTAGCATCCAAGTGCGCAAATACTGCTGCTGGTGCCGGGTCTGTCAAATCGTCTGCCGGAACATATACAGCTTGAATAGATGTAATACTTCCATCTTTTGTGGATGTAATTCTCTCTTGCAACCTTCCCATCTCTGTTGCAAGTGTAGGCTGATAACCCACAGCACTAGGAATTCTACCTAAAAGTGCAGACATTTCAGCACCTGCTTGAGCAAATCTGAATATATTATCAATAAACATCAAAACATCTCTATGTTCTACATCCCTGAAATATTCAGCCATTGTAAGACCACTCATAGCAACTCTATTTCTACATCCTGGAGGTTCATTCATCTGTCCGTAACACAAAGCAACTTTATCTAAAACCCCACTCTCTTTCATTTCGTGATAAAGGTCATTTCCTTCTCTTGTTCTTTCACCAACACCTGCAAATACAGAATATCCACTATGTTTATAAGCAACATTATGGATAAGTTCCATAATAATAACAGTTTTCCCAACACCAGCACCACCGAAAAGCCCTGTTTTTCCACCTTTCATATATGGACAAAGCAAATCTACCACTTTAATTCCAGTTTCAAAAACTTCCATTTTTGTTGATTGATCCTCAAAAGCAGGAGCATCTCTATGAATTGACCATCTTTCAACATCTTCAGGAATAGGTTCACCACCATCTATTACATCACCGGTTACATTAAAAATTCTACCCAACACTGCTTCCCCAACAGGCACTTTTATAGGAGAACCAGTGGCTATGGCTTTTGTTCCTCTTACCAATCCATCAGTCAAATCCATAGCAATAGTTCTTACAATATTATCACCTATTTGTGCCGCAACTTCTAAAACAACTCTTTTTTTCTGGCCTTGAACTTCAAATTCCACTATTAATGCGTCATTTATTTCAGGAACATTATCATTTTCAAACTCTACATCGATAACAGGTCCCAAAACTTGTATTACTTTACCTTCCATAGTTCTCCTTTATTTTTTCTTCATTGCTTCTATAGCAGTTACAATTTCTATTAATTCTCTCGTTACAGCTTCTTGTCTAGCTTTGTTAAAAGCAAGGGTCAATTGATGAACCATCTCTTTTGCATTGTTTGTAGCAGCATCCATTGCTTGCATTCTTGCACTGTGCTCACCAGCTAACGAATCTAAAAGAACATAATACATTGAATATTCAATATATTTTTTAACGAGCTCTTCTAAAATAATTTCATAATCATCATTAGGTTCAACTTCTAAAAATTCTTGAGTTTCTTCATTTGATACTTCAATAGGCAAAAGTTCTTGAATATGAACTTGCTGTGTTAATTTATTAACATAACCATTATGAATTATTATAATATTATCTATTTCTTCATTTACAAAATCGTTATAAGATTTTTCGATTATTTCAGCAGCTTTTTCGTAATTTGGAGATGATGAAAGCCCAATATGTTTTTCATACATTTCAATACCGGTAAAATTAAAATATTCAATTGCTTTTTTACCTATAATCTTTAATCTTACTTTAATATTTTTTGCTTTTAATTCAGTTATTTTATTTAAAGTAGCTTTTATTGTATGATGATTAAATCCACCACAAAGGCCTTTATCAGCGCTAACTACAATAAGATCTACTTTCTTAACTTCATTTATATTTGCAAAAGCCCTAAGCGAAATTGTATCTTTAATAGAACTAAGTTTAGATGAAATTTCATTCATAACTTCATTTATTTTTTTTGCATAATCACGTGAAAGAAGAAGCGCTTCTTCTGCTCTTTTTAATTTGGCAGTTGAGACAAGCTTCATTGCACGTGTGGTTTTTTGCGTATTTTTTACACTGCTTATTTTGGTTTTTAATTCTTTTAATGTTGCCATAATTATCCTTCTGGACTGAATTGTGCCTTAAATTCTTCTAATGCTTTTTTAATCAATTCTTCAGTATCGGCATCAATTTGTTTTTTACTTCTTATATTTTCAAATATTTCAGGATATTTTGTCTCAATAAAAGGATACAATTCATTTTCAAAATTTCTAATTGCAGTTACAGGAATATCATCTAAGTATCCTTTTGTCCCTGCATAAATAATTATTACTTGTTTTTCAATTGGTAATGGCTGATTCGCAGGTTGTTTCAAAATTTCTACCAGTCTTTGCCCTCTTTCTAATTGTTTTCTGCTGGCTTCATCCAAATCACTAGCAAATTGGGCAAAAGCTTCAAGTTCTCTATATTGTGCCAAATCCAATCTTAATGTTCCGGCTACTTGTTTCATAGCCTTAATCTGAGCTGCACCACCAACCCTAGAAACTGACAAACCAACATTAATTGCAGGCCTTATACCTTTATTAAAAAGATTTGTTTCAAGGAATATCTGACCATCAGTAATTGAAATAACATTAGTCGGAATATATGCAGCAACATCTCCACCTTTTGTTTCAATTATAGGAAGTGCGGTTAAACTACCAGCTCCTAGCTCATCATTAAGTTTTGCTGCTCTTTCAAGAAGTCTAGAATGCAAATAAAATACATCGCCAGGATAAGCTTCCCTTCCAGGAGGTCTTCTAAGCAAAAGAGACATTTCTCTATAAGCATCAGCATGTTTGCTTAAATCATCATAAACAATTAAAGCATGTCTTCCGTTATCTCTGAAATACTCACCCATTGTAACACCTGCATACGGCGCCAAAAACTTAAGTGAAGCCGCTTCAGAAGCGCTTGCATTTACAACAATGGTGTAATCCATTGCACCATGTTCTTGAAGTGTTCTTACAACATTTGCTACAGTTGATTGTTTTTGTCCTATTGCTACATAAATACAAGTAACATCTTGTCCTTTTTGGTTTATGATAGTGTCAATTGCAACAGTTGTTTTACCTGTTTGCCTATCACCGATAATTAACTCCCTTTGGCCTCTTCCGATAGGAACTAAGGCATCAATAGCTTTAAGACCTGTTTGCAAAGGCTCATGAACAGATTTTCTGGCCATTATACCAGGTGCTTTTTCCTCAACATATCTATATTCAACTGCCTCTATTTCACCTTTTCCATCAATTGGCTCACCTAAAGCATTAACAACTCTTCCTACCAGCGCATCTCCAACAGGAACGGAAATTAATCTACCAAGTCTTTTAACTGTGCTACCTTCTGTAATATCAGTTCCTTTTCCAAGAACAACCACACCTACATTATCAGTTTCTAGGTTAAACACCAAACCTTTTTCACCTGTTTCAAATTCAACCATTTCACCGGCCATTACATTACTAAGACCATATACCTTGGCAATACCATCAGCTGAATATATTACCTTACCAACTTCTTCTACATCCACCTTTAATTCAAAATTTTCTATTTTTTCTTTTATGATAGAGGTTATTTCTTGTACCACTTAGGCTCCTTTCTTTAAATTGCTTTTAATATTTGATTTAATAAATCTCTTTTTATCTTATTTTCATCCAAACCAACTTCAACGTTTAATACATCAACAAACACCCTAACACCGTTTAAATCACTCTCCTTTAATTGAAGTTTAATAGTTGCATTAAATTTTTCAGAAAGTTTTTTTTCAAGTTCCCTTAAAACATTTTCTCCAACTTTTCCTTCAACTATACCTGCATAAGTATTTAAATAAACCGAAACTTTTTCATATAAATTTTGATGAATTTCTCTTATTAAATCTATTCTTTTATTAATTAATAAAATTTTTAAAAAATTAACTAATTTTTCATTATTGTTTTGGGCTAAATCTAATAAAAATTTTAATTTTTCATCCAAACTTAAAACAGGAGATTTAACAATCAAAATAAATTTAGGATCATTTGCAACTAGTGCAATTCTTGCTATTGCTTCGTAAATTTCAACAATTTCATTATCATTTAAAGCCCTCATAAGAGCATTAGTATATTTCTCAACTATCATTATGCAACCTTTAATATAAGTTTAACTGCATCATCACTGCTGATATGAATTTCATCCAAAACTTTATCCAAAAATTCTTTAACCACTTCTTTTTTGATTTTATTATGTTCCATCTCTTTGAATTCTTCAAACTGTTTTTGCAAAATTTCAATTTCTGCCTCAGTTTGTTGTTTTATTTTTTTATTTATAATTTCAGTTTCCAATTTTGCATTTTCAATTATTTCTTTTGCTTTTAGCTTGGCATTTTCAAGTTCTGCTTTTAAAGCCTCTTTTCTTAGTTTTGATTCTTTTAACTTATCTTCTATTTCACTAAATTTTTTAGCAATTTTCTCTCTTCTTTCTTTAAAAAAATTTATAGCTTTATTTCCAACCAAATACCACAAAATCGCAACATAAATGATAAAATTGATTGATCTTGGAATAATATCGGTATGAGAAAAATCACTTGCAAATGCAAAAACACCCAGTATTCCAAAAAATGTGATTATTTTTTTCATGCCACATTCCTTATTTTTTTCTCAATTAATACCTTTATATTATCTTTTTCTGATAAAAGATCATTTAATATTTTTTCTTTTTCTTGTTGAAGTATTAAGAAAAGCGATTCTTTAGCTTCTTCAAGTTCTTTATTTTTCAACATTTTAATTCTCTCAGCTTCTTCAATAGCCTTTATTCTGGCTTCTTCTAAAATTTTCTTAGCATCATCTCTTGCTAATTTTAATATAGTTTTAATTTCTTCTTCTATTTTTTGTGTCTCTTCAGTATTTTCACTAATCATCTGAAGTTCTTTTTTTAGAGTTTCTTCCCTCTCATCCATAAATTTAACTAACGGATCGAATAACCAAATTTTCAGCAAAATCATCGTAACAAAAAAAATACCGGCGATAATCAGCATTACGCCAAAATTCAAATCCAGCATTAAATCTCCTTTTTTTGAAATTTTAACATAAAATTAATTCAACTTTTCTAAAAGTTTTCTTAAATTTTGAAAATCTTTTTCATTTTTAAACATCAACTTAACATAATTATTACTTATTTGTAATTTTATTCCTAAATTTTTTAATTTTTCAGCTAAATCAATTATTTCTTTTTTTATCTCATCATTTTCTTTTTTTGGATTTCTCATTGTTTTAATTAATTTTTCAGTATCTCTAACACTCAAAGTTTCTTTTTCTATTTTTTCAACTATATCTTTAATTTTTTCTTCATCCAGCCCCAACAATACTTTTGCATGACCAAAAGTGATTTTGTTTTCTGAAATTTTGTTTTGAACATAATCGGGCAATGTTAAAAGTCTTAATAAATTGGTAATATAACTTCTACTTTTTCCGATATTCTTCGCTAATTCTTCATGAGTAAATCCATGTTCTTCTATAAGAGCTTTTAGAGAATATGCTATTTCAATAGGATTTAAATCCTCTCTTTGAATATTTTCTATAAGAGCGTATTCTCTTAAATCATTCAGCGAAATATCAGCAACAATAGCTTTTATTTTATCTTTATTGAGGCTTTTAACGGCTTTAAGCCTTCTTTCACCTGCAACCAAAATATAATTTTCATTATCTTCAATTACAATAATAGGCTGCATAAGTCCATGTTTTTCAATAGAAGCCGCCAATTCTTTAATAGCTTCTTTATTAAAAACTTTTCTTGGTTGATAAGGATTAGGTTTTATTTTTGAAACTTCTATTTCTTTTATAGCGCTATTAGGAATACTTTTTAAATATCCAGTTTCAACATCCTCCAAAATAGCACCTAAACCACGCCCTAGTTTTCTCATTCGACATTCTCCAATATTTTTTTTGCCAATACCTGATAAGCTTCAGCCCCTTTGCTTTTAATATCATAAAGCATAACAGGAATACCAAAACTAGGGGCTTCTGCTAATTTTATATTTCTTGGGATTATTATTATTCCATTTTTAAGTTTAAAAAGCTTATCATCAAAATATCTTTTTAAATCTTGCAATACCTGCTTTGAGAGATTATTTTGTCTTGAATACATTGTTGGAAGTATTCCTTTAATTTTAAGCTTGGGATTTGAAGTATGCTGTAAAAGGGTTATTGTTTTTAAAAGCTGAGCCAATCCTTCGAGGGCAAAATATTCAGTTTGAACTGGGATTATTACACTATCACTTGCATTAAGAGCATTTATTGTAATAATCCCAAGAGTAGGTGGAGTGTCAATGATAATGTAATCATATTCATCTTTGATATCTTGAAGTTTTTTTCTTATAACTGTATTGTCAACTTCGGGATCAAATTCTTTTTCTATTCCAACTAAACCAATATTAGAAGGAATAAGCTCAAGAGTAGGAAGCATTGTTTTTAATTTTACTTCATTTATATTTTTTGCACCAATTAATACATGATAAAAATTAAATTCATAGTCATTTTTATAAAACCCAAGTGAAGTTGTTCCGTTTGCCTGAGGATCTGCATCGATAAACAAAACCTTTTTATCTGCAATTGCAAGAGATGCGGCAAGATTAACCGCCGTTGTGGTTTTACCTACTCCGCCTTTTTGATTAGCCACAGTGATTATTTCAGCCATTTTTTTATTACCTTTTTAATGTTGCATCCTTGTTAAGTTTTAGATTGCCATAAAAAAATTCTTTACTTTTCTCAAACACTTTTTCATACTTATTAAAAATATATTCCCATAATGGTTTTTTTAAAACCGAATTCAAAAAATCTTGCAATATTTTATCATTTTTTATATCAATATCCAAACTTCCACTCTCATATTCTCCCTCTAAATTGACAGAGTGTTTAGTATTTACACCAATTCCACAAATAATTTTTTTTCTCTTTATATTAACCAAAACCCCTGCTATTTTTTTTGGTTTTTTATTGATTATATAAATATCATTAGGCCATTTTATAATTAAATTTTGCCTATATTTTATTAAAACTTCATACAATAAATAAGAAAAATAAACACTAAGGCTATGCATCGGCACAAAATTAAATTCATTCAAATTTACTACAAAAGAAAAAAACAAATTTCCTTTTTTGCCAATCCATTTATTGTTTTTTGTCCCAATACCTTCTGTTTGAAATTCACTCCAAACACAAAAATAATTTAAATCATTTTCTTTTATTTTATCAAGCAAATATTTTTGAGTAGAATCAATTTCTTCAAAATAGTCTATTTTCCATTTTCCATTTTTCATTGTCAATTAAGAATATTATCTCCAACTTTTAGTCTCTTTCCATTTATATAATCAACAGCTTTAACAGGTTTTTTACCAGGAGTTTGAATTGTTATAAGTTTGATTATTCCTTTTTTACACCCTAAAACAACACCATCATTAATTTCAATAATCTTTCCTTTTTCATTTTTGGAATTAAAATCCATTATTTTCAAATCAATTATTTTAAATTTTTCTGTCCATATTCCAGGCCAAGGCTTAAAAGCTCTATATTTTCTATCTATTATTAAAGCATCTTCAAAATCCACTAATCCATCTTTTTTTTTGATTTTAGGAGAATAAGAGGCTAAAACATTGTTTTGCTTTAAAGGTTTGATTTTTTTAAAATTTTTAAGTGTATAAATTATTTGTTTAGCCGCTATTTTAGCAAGTTCATCAAAAAGCTCGATACTTGTTTTTTCTGCAACTTCCGTATAATCCCAAACTAAAATATCGCCAGTATCAAGTCCTTCATTCATAAGCATAGAAGTTACACCAGTGTATTTATCGCCATTTAATATAGCACTTTGAATTGGGGATGCACCTCTATATTTTGGCAAAAGAGAAGCGTGCAAATTAATACAAGGAGCAATTTTTAACACATTTTTAGGTAGCAGCAATCCATAAGCCGCAACAACGATAAAATCAGGATTGAATTTAGATAAATCTTCGTTTTTAAGTGTAACAGGAGTAAATACTTTTAAATTTTTTTCAAGTGCATATTTTTTAACGGGGGTTGGGGTTAAAACTTTTTTTCTGCCAACAGGTTTATTAGGCTGAGTATAAACTGCGACTATTTTAAAATGTTTATTTAAATTATCTAAAATTCTAACAGCATAATCAGGACTTCCCATAAAAACAATATTCATTAATTAATTGCCTTTTTTATGGGAATTATAACAAAAAATATTATCCGAATTTTCCTGCAATATAATCTGCGGTTCTTTTTTCGTGAGGCGAAAGAAAAATTTGTTCTGTTGGACCAAATTCTATTAACTCTCCCAAATACATAAATCCTGTCCAATCGCTAACTCTACTTGCTTGCTGCATATTATGAGTAACTATTACAACAGTAACTTTATCTTTAAGTTTTGCAACCAATTCCTCAATTGCAAGAGTTGAGAGAGGGTCAAGCGCACTTGTTGGTTCATCCATTAATAAAACTTCAGGTTCAACAGCAATAGCTCTTGCAATACAAAGTCTTTGCTGCTGACCCCCACTAAGCCCTCTTGCATCATCCTTAAGTCTATCTTTTACTTGTTCCCATAAAGCAGCCCCCCTCAATGCTTCTTCAACTTTTTCTTCAAGAAATTTTTTATTTTTTTTACCCATAAGTCTAAGACCATAAGCAATATTATCAAATATACTCATAGGAAATGGAGTAGGTTTTTGAAAAATCATACCTACATTTTGTCTAAGCTTAATAAGTTCATTTTCTTTTTTATACTTTAAAATATCCTCCATTTCTCCTGTTTGTAAATTTTTCAAAAAAATTTCTCCTTCATATTTATTACCAGGATACAAATCGTGTATTCTATTAAGGCTTCTAAGAAAAGTAGATTTACCGCACCCACTAGGCCCTATAAGTGCTGTAACTTGATTTTGATAAATTGGCATACTAATATTTTTAATACTAGGATTAGATGTTCCAGCATAAGTAAAATAAAAATTTTTGATATCCATTACTTTTTCTAAATTCATTTTCTTTTCTCCTTAATTAAATATCTACCAAGTAAATTAATTATTAAAACAAAAATTGTAAGTATAAATGCCCCGGCCCAAGCAATGTCTACAAGATGTTTATCAGGCATAGTTGCAAGATTATATATTGCAACTGTTAAGCTCGGAAATTCTTGATTTAGATTCAGTGTAAAATATTGAGAATTTCCACTTGTAAAAAGTAATGGTGCGGTTTCACCTATAATTCTTGCAAAAGCCAATAAAAGTCCTGTCATAATCCCAACTTTTGCAGCTTTTATAACTATATTAAAAATTACTTTATATTTTGGTGCTCCTATTGCAACCCCGGCTTCTCTTAGTTCTTTTGGAACAAGTCCTAGCATATCATCTGTTGTTCTGACAACTATTGGGAGCATTAAAATTGCAAGAGAAATTGCCCCAGCCCATCCATTCATATGTCCTATTGGATTTACTAAAATTGCATAAACAAACGTTCCAATTACAATAGAAGGTGCAGACATCATAACATCACTCAAATTTCTAATAAATATAGCAAATTTATTTCCAAAAGAATATTCTTGTAGATAAATTCCAGCAATAATTCCTATTGGGATTCCTATAATAATAGCAATTAAAGCCAAAATAAACTGGCCTATTAATAAATTTCTTAACCCATTATCCACTAAATCATGAGTAAAAATATATAAATTTACCGATTTAATTCCTTTTATACTTAGAGTTATTAAAATCCAAAATAAAAACACAAGCCCTATTATAGCAGCAAGAGTTGATAAAATTAAAATTATTTTGTTAATTATTAAACGCATTTTTTAACCTTTAATTTTTCATTTTCCATTTTTAATTTTTATTCCTTAAAAAATAAAATTTAGCTGAAAAAATCACAATAAAAGAAATAACAAATAAAATTAACGCTAAATAAAAAAGAGCAGCCAGACTTATACCACTGCTTTCAGCAAAATTATTTGCTAAAACCACAGGAATTGAAACAGTTGGATCAGTTAGTTTATGAGGAAAATTAAATACTCCACCAATTACAAAAGCAACAGCCATTGTTTCACCTAAAGCCCTACCCAATGCTAAAATCATACTTCCAATAATTCCTTGTTTAGCATATGGAAAGATTACATCTTTTATGACTTCAAATTTCGTAGCCCCCATCGCATATGCTGATTCTTTTAATACATCAGGCGTTGTATTCATACTGTCTCTTGTTAAACTTGCCATAAAAGGAATAACCATAATCCCAAGTACAAGCCCGGCAACTAAAAGATTTACACTGCTTCCCCCAAAAATATGTGAAATAAAAGGTCCAAAATAAAAAAGCCCCCACATTCCATATATAATACTTGGAATTGCAGCTAAAAGTTCTATTGCAATTCCTACAGATTTTGAAAGTTTAGGCCCAGCAATTTCTGCTAAAAATATTGCAATTCCCATAGCAATAGGCACTGCAAAAATCATAGCAATAAGAGTAGAAAGAATTGTTCCAACAATTGGAACTAATCCGCCATAAATTACTTTAGAATTTTTTTCTTGAGAAGAACTTAATGCTCCAACTGCTGCTAATGCATCATCATCACTTACTGTAATACCTCCAAGATCAGAATCAGCTTGAGATGAAACATTATTTTTTTCATTTTGAGTATTTGCGATATTTGCAGTATTGTTTTTAGGAACAGTTACATCCCATCTGCTTTCGATTAAAAAATGAAATCCATATTTTTGAATAGCAGGTTTTGCTTCTATAAACAATACGACAAATATTGCTGTTAAAATTATTAAAATTATCGAAGCACTAAAAGAAGAAATTTTTCTAAAAAGAATTTCCATTTAAAAACCTTTTTATTTTGCATTTTTATGAAATTCTATGAAAATAAAAAGAGGATTTCAAGTCCTCTTATTTTGCAGGAGAAATTCCTTTTTGAGCCCAATAGTTTCTAATCATAGCTTTTACACTGCTAGGAAGTGGAATATATCCCAAACTGCTTGCTGCTTTATCACCATAATTATATGCCCAATTAAAGAATGCTGTAACTTTTTTGTCAGTATTAACTTTTTCTTTTGGAATTAAAATAAATGTTGCTGCAATAATTGGATACCCATGTTTTGGATATGCAATAACTTTATAAAAATCTTTTTTAGGATCAAACCCAGCAAATTTTGCTCCTTCTGAAAAATTTTTAGGTATTGGAGCATAAAATTTACCATCTCTACCCTGAACAACTGCCATTTCTAAATGATTTTTAACTGCGTCTGCATAATCTACATATCCAATTGAATAAGGATTAGTTTTAATAGCAGCACTAACACCAAAATTACCTTTACCTGCCACACTTCTTCCTTGTGCATCTGTTGGCCAATTGATTAATTTTCTAGCACCATAATATTTTCTCCAAATTTTACTCATTTTACTTAAATAATATGTAAAATTAAAAGTTGTTCCTGATTTATCACTTCTATGAACAAAAATAATTTTTTTATGAGGTAAATTTGCATTTGGATTATATTTTACTATAACAGGATTATCCCAATACTGAATTGTTCCAAGAACTATTCCTTGAATCGCTGTTTCAGATAATTTTAAATTATGAACCCCTGGAATATTATATCCAAGTGCAATACCACCTACTACTGTCGGAAATTGATAAAGTTTTGCAATTTTTAAAACTCTTGGGCTTAAAGGTTTATCACTCCCACCAAAATCCACGTGTCTTGCCGCCACTTCTTTAATACCTGTTCCAGAACCTGTGCCGGTATAATTTACTTGATTTTTAGTTTGATTATAAAAACCTTTTATCCATTGTTTATATACCGGATAAGGAAATGTCGCACCAGTTCCATTAATAGTCCACGCAAATGTGCTGACAGCTGCAAGAGTAAGTCCTGCTATAAATTTTTTCATTTAATCTCCTTTTTATTTTTGTTGTAATGCAATTATAAATAAATAAGATAACAAAATAATAACATTTTTATTTTTTTCTTTTTCATTAATTATTATATAATAACTCAAAAAAAGGAAAAAAATGTTAATAGAAACACAACTAGAAAAATTAAATGAAACTTTTTATAATTATATCTGTGCTATTGAAGAATCATTACAAAAAAAAGAATTAACTGATGAGTTTTTTTTAATTGATTTAAAAAACTTCGATAATGAAATAATAAAAGTGCTTGCGCTTTCACATCCTCAAGGTGAATTTTTGAGGCAAACTATTGCTTATTTAAAAATTACTTCTTTCCTTTATAAAATAAAAAAAGCAGTAAAAAGTTTTATTAAAAAATATGATTTTCAAAATGATAAAATCGATGCTTTATATCAAAATTCATTAAGTGCAATTACCACCTTAAAACTTACGGTAAAAAGTGAAAATATTGAAGATGCTTATTCTAGTATAATAAGTTATGAAAAAATAGCTGATGAAATATACAAAGAACTAGTAATGCAAATAAAAAATCTAGAAAATATCGATGAAATTTTATTAACATTAAATATTGCAAAAAAACTTGAAAGAATAAGCGATTCAATTAAAACAATAGCCAAATATTTGCTTTTTGCAAAAGAAGGGCTAGATATATAAATAAAATGAAAAATGGAAAATTAAATGGATTTATCATTGTTAATAGCAATAATTGAAGATGAAGAGGATTTGCTTGAACTACTGGAATTTAATCTTCAAACCGAAGGTTATGACGTAGTAGGATTTTTAAACACCAAAAAAGTTAAAGATTTTATAATAGAAGAAAATCCAGATTTACTTATAGTTGATAGAAACCTTCCTGGAATTGAAGGAGCAAATTTTATTAAAAAAATAAGAAAAGAAGGCTATAATACGCCAGTTATTTTTTTAACTGCAAAAAATTCTGAAGAGAATATTTTGGAAGGCTTTGATGCTGGATGCGATGATTATATTACAAAACCTTTCAGTATGGCTGAACTTAAAGCCAGAATAAAAGCGGTCTTAAAAAGAAATAATAAATTACCAGATTTAATTGCATTCAAAGAATACAAATTAGACAAAAAAAATAGATTGCTTTATTATCAAAAAGAAATTATAGAACTAACAAAGAATGAAAGCGAGTTACTGAAAATTTTTTTTGAAAACCCCAAAAAAACATTTACAAGAGAAGAACTTGCAGAAATATTTGAAATAAACGAAAAAAGTGTAAATGTTTTAGTCAATAGACTTAATCATAAAATACCTCTTATTACGGCAATAAGGGGTGTTGGTTATAAATTAATGGAAAATTGAAATGAAAAAAATATTAAAACAAATTTTTTGTAAAAAAGAAAATGAAAAAATTGAAATATTAAAAGAAAAGATTAAAACCTTAAAAATAGAAAACAAAAAATTAAAAATCCAAAACAGTTTCAAGGATGATGTGATTTCTGCCATTTCGCATGAATTTAAAAATCCTATTTCGATTATAAATGGATATATAGAAACAATCATAAATGCAAATCTACCACCTAATCTTCAACAAAAATTCCTTGAAAAAATTTTAAAAAACACTCTTAGATTAAGCGAACTTATTGATAGATTATATTTTATTACCAAAATCGAAAATAAAAAATTACAAATTAAAAAATCCTCTTTTTATTTGGATGAAGCCATAAAAGAGGTTTTGGCTTCTTTTGATGAAAAAAGAATAAAAACAAATCTCATTCCAATAAAAGTTTATGCAGACAAAAATTTAATACAAATAGTTATTTCAAATTTAATATCAAATGCACTTAAATATTCAAATAAAGAAATTTATGTAAATTTAACTAATAAATATTTTGAAATCATAGATAGGGGTATTGGAATTGATAATAAACATCTCAAAATGATAAAAGAAAAATTTTTTAGAATTGCAAAAAACGACTGGGATAATTCATTGGGACTTGGGCTTTATATCGTAGAAAAAATTTTAAAACTGCATAATTCACATCTGAAAATAGAAAGTGAAAAGAAAAAAGGAAGCAGATTTTATTTTGATATTATCTCATTTGTTCAATCAAATAAGGCAACCCAAGAATTATAGAAGCTAAAATTAATAAAGCTAAAAACATAAAGAAAATAAATTTCCAAAAATTAAACGGCTTTTGATTATTTTCGTTTTCTTTTTTTAATTGTTCTTTTTCCATTTAACATATCTCCTTTGCTTTAAAACTTGCTTTTATTATTTTAATATCTTCCGGCGTGCATAAATATACTTCATCTCCCATTTCAAGTAAATTCACTAAATCAATAACCGCATCTATATTCAAAGCTTTAATATTATATTTTTCTCTTAAGTATGCAATTGATTCAATATCATTTACACAAAAAATAGCATTTTTTATTTTTGCCGCTTTATTAAGTCTTTCAAATTTATCTGCATCTGCGGTATATACATACACATATTTCAATTCATATCCTTCATTTTTTGTTTTTTCTCATATTAATATAAAGATGAATAATATCAATAGCAGCAGGCGTTACCCCACTTATTTCACTTGCAGCAAAAAGCGTTGGAGGTCTGAATTTTTCAAGTTTTTCAA
>CAZIBT010000003.1:0-10195 GCA_964537435.1 uncultured Nautiliales bacterium
ACTTAACATAATAATTTAACTCTTCAAAATTATTTTTTATTAAATCATCCAAATTAATATCTTTCACTTTTTTTATTATAAAAGAATATCTAAGATTTTCATCAAAATAAATTTTTTTATTCAATTCATAATCAATTTCATGAATTGTTTTGATTTTATTTTTGTTATCTTCATTTTTTTTATGCTCTTTGTAAATATGATAAAACTCTTTTTTTCTGCTAACAACATTCAAAAAATTAAATTTTTTATCTAAATCCAAAATTTCCACAAGTTTATCATTTTTAAATACATAAATTATATTTTCAAAGACAATTTTTTTGAATCCATTAAATTCCTCTTCTTTCAAATTATCGCATTCGGCTAAATATTTATAAGCATTATCCCTTAAATTTGGCAGATATATCCCACCAAAAATCCCATGCCAATAAACATCGTTTGTTTGAAGTTTATAATAACTCTCATTCTTAATGCCTTTTAACATTCTTTGGTGTAAATAAAAACTTTCAGGATATTTATAAAAAAACCTTTTCCAAATGCTTCCCTTTACAAAAATACTTTTACATCTTTTTTTATCTTCTTTTAATTTTACTATATCATCTGCATCCAAACACCACTCCGTCATCTCCTCGTAAGAGAGATTTTCTATAAAAGCTGTGGCTATTGGGGGATTGTTTTTGAAAAATTCACTAAAATGCTCGCTATATTCAAGAGATTTTTCAATAAATTTTTTAAGCCAGCCTTTTTTATAAACCCAACTAAAAGTCTCAGGCCAAAGTCCGAATTTCTCTATATCATCAAAAATCACAACCCTATTTTTAATCAAATTCAGAGCTTCATCAACACTTTTAAAAGGAATTGCATATCTTAGCTCTTTATCTATTGGGAAAAGCGCTATTTTTTCAAAAAGACCTGTTAAATAATATCCATTAATTCGTTTATATCCACTTGCGAAAAAGTGATAATCATCAACTATTGCATATTTTATACCACATTTAACC
Organism: uncultured Nautiliales bacterium; assembly: GCA_964537435.1. Taxonomy (GTDB): domain Bacteria; phylum Campylobacterota; class Campylobacteria; order Campylobacterales; family Nautiliaceae; genus JALTBU01. The sequence goes on from CAZIBT010000003.1 coordinate 999, forward strand.
AAATCTCCTATTATTTCATCATCCCAAACTCGCTCTGTTATCCAAATACCTTGAGGTGAAGCATTAAAATTATCTTTTAAAAATTTATTAAGTTTTTTTATCTGTTTAATTCTATCTTCACTTGGAATCGATACTAATATTGGCTCATAAAATCCGCCTGTAAAATATTCTATATTACATTTTTTAATATTTTCAAAAACATCTGCATATTGATTTTTTAATTTTTCCAAAATCCATCCGCTTGAATGAAAAGCAAATTTAAATTCAGGATATTTACTTAAAATTTCAAAAAACGGACCATAACATTTATTAACGGCTTCTTCTATGACACAATCAAAATTATCAACCGGTTGATGTAAATGAACTCCAAACAACATCATACAAACCAATTTTTATTAATTTCATTAATATCAAGTTTTATAATCATACTTGGCAAAATCATTTCAAAATTTTCTCCTTTTAAAATAAATCTTAAAATATCTCTCTTTTCTCCCACAGCTTCGGTAATATCGAAAGATACGTTTTTAAAATTTAAAAATTTATATTTTTTATCATCAATTCTTAAATATAAACTTCTCTCATCAATTCCATAATAAATTTTTGGTAAGCTAGACGCAAGTGCTCCGAAATTTTCTATTATCTCTCCTGCCCCCACCCATTCAAAAAAGTCTGTTTTACCATCAATTGTAGGAGTTATAAAAAACTTTTGAGGTTTGAAATTGAATTTTGGTTTATTTATAGGATTTAGCAAAATAGAAGGAATTTGAAGATTATGTTTTTTGTAAATTTTCATTAAATAATTTCTAAAAATCAAATCATATATTTCATCTTGATTAGACGAATGTCCTATTCCATACCACCAAAACCAATCAGACCCCTCAGCATATAAAAATTTTTCATCATCTCCAATATCTTTCTTAGCCGTAAACAAAACCTCCCAAGCTCTGTTTTTTTCATTATCGCCAACCCATGTGTTAAAATCTCCATTTATCCAGCTACCAAGCGGAGCGGTATTTAATTTTTCATCTATATCAATTTCATCAAAAAATTTTGTATTTTCATTTTCTAACATTTCATAAAATTTATGCAAAAATTCAAAAGGTTTTTTGTAATATTCCCATGCGTTTTCACCATCTAATATAATGTTAATTTTACCTTCACGGGCATTAATTTCTCTTTTGAAATGATTAATTGCATCCTCAACTTCAAAATATTTATATTGAAATCCAATCAAATCACTAAGATATCTGTCTCTAAAAAGTATTTTAACCCCGTTATATTCATAAGCTCTCAAATGAGATTTGGCAAGTCTTTTTATTACATCATCTCCGCTAAATGTATACTTAATGCCCTTTTTATAAAAAGCCTCAAAAACTTCCTCACTAACACTCCCTTCAGCTGGCCAGAAAGCTTTTGGAAACTCACCAAAATTTTGTTTATAAATTTCTTTTGCTTTTTGGATATGTAAATAAGCATCTTTTTTTAAAGAAAAATAAATTTTTGGCAATTTTATATTTTTATTTACTTTTTTTGCGTTTTCCATATCAAACAAAAGCGGCAAAATAGGATGTGAAAAAGGTGTTGTAGTTATTTTAATTTTGTTTTTATCTTTAAGGCTTTTATAAAGAGGAATTATATTTTTACTCCATTCAAGCAGAAAATCTATAAGTTCAGTTTTTTCTTTATATGTAAAAGTCTCTTGTTGCATATAATTTTTTATAAAATTTTGATTTTTAAGATACTCTCCACACCAAGACAAAAGAAAAAAAACTTCCAAATCTATAAGTTCAAATTCATTCAAATATTTTTTGTTAAAAAGCTTGAAAAATTTCGGATTTGGTTTTACCATTGTATCAACATAAACACTTTTTATGATATTTAAAACATATTTTCTTTCTTTATTGTTTAAAGATTTTTTTCTTAAAAGCTCTAAAAAATAATCATTTTCCAAATTTGCAAGTTGAATTAAAAGAGAAGGAGTAAGATTAAATGAAACTTTTACGTTATATTGGCTAGCAATATTTGGCATATCGTAATAATCTTTAATTGAGTGCAAAAAAACCCACGGAAGATAGATTTTATCTTCGTAATAATAAAATGGTTGGTGCATATGCCAAAGAAGAGTTAAACTATCCATTTTTCGATCATACTTTTATATTTTTCAAAAATTTCTTTAGCATCTTTTTGCGTTTGTGCTTGGATATAAATATCAAGATATTCGCCAAATTCATTTGGAATCATCAATATCCAACCGTTTTCTTCAAATATTTTAATTCCTCCGTTTTCAGAATATTTTTTTGTTTTCGCAACTTTTAAAAATTCTTTCATAACTTTGCCCTTTTTAAATTGAGGACATTCTATTTTGTCCCTTAAATAAGCAAAATTTCCTATATCTTTAGCAAGTTCGCTTAAAGTGATATTATGTCTTGTTAAAAGTTCCATTATTTTAAGTGTTGAAAACATTGCATCTCTATGAAGAGTAAATTTGCTAAAAGCAAAATTACCATCAATGGTTGCAATTAAATCATAATTTTTTAACTGCTCCACTGTAAAATTGGAATATTTTCCTCTATCTATTTTTATATTTTCAAGCTCTCTGTCCATAAAATCTGGCGCCCAAACAGGTAAAAAGACTTTATAAATTTTATTTTTGCTTTTTGCATCGATATTAAGTAACCTTAAAACAGCTGTAAGTGCTCGAACTTTATCTAAAACTTCCCCTTTTTCTGTTATAAGCGTTAATCTCTGTCCATGAGGATATATCATTACTCCCATATTCAGTCCCAAAGATGATACAATTGAAGAAATATCTTTTTTCGCTTTTTCCTGATAATTAAAAATATTTGCAAGTTTTTTCTCATCCGTATAAGCATTTAGCATAATGTTATCTATTTGAACATCAGTTAAAAGCTGAGGAAAAATATCTTTTGTAATACCAAACATCAAATCCACTGCAACCCTAAAATTTTTTGATTTTATTATTTTATGATCTATCAGTTCTTTTATTTTATTTTTATAATTTTTGCAATATTCAAAAATATTTATATCATAATCATGGATTGATCCAATTTTGCTAAATTCCACCCTTCTAAAATTTTCATTAAAATAATTTTTCTCAAGTGATTTTGCAATATTGCTGTTTATTCTAAGTCCATTTTCATTATATAAAATAATTTCTACATCCTCTGGAGAATTTAATCCAACTCTAAAATATGCACCTCCCAATATTTCTTCATGATTATTAATATTAAATCTTAAAATTGACGGAGCAATTGCTTTTAAATCAATAACATCAATACCAGTTGCTAAAACACCCCCTACAAAAGCTCTTTTTAACATTCTTGCATTTTTGGAATTATCCCTTGCAACCATTATTTTTGATCCCTTAGGCAAAAGAGAGCCAAAAGCCTCTCCTATTTTACAGGCCATTTCACAACTTACTTCAATATTTGCTTTTCCTTTTGCAATACCATTTTCAAAAATAGCGTTTTTATGTTTTGTCCCCCATACAACGTTATTTGTAACAATTGAAGCTGGTTCGATTTCCTTATCGGGCCAAATTGTTACATCTTTATCAAATTTTGTAAGTTTGCCAACTTTTACATTTTCAGCTATAACACATCCATTTTTAGCACTAACTCCTTCTTCGATAATAGTATTTTTACAAATAACACTATAATCAAAAACGCAACCGTTTCCAATTTTTACATTTTCCCATATAACACTATCTCTTATTTTGCAATCAATTCCTATTTTAGTATTATTTCCTATTGCACAGTTTTGAAGTTTAACTCCTTTTCCAATTTCAACATTATCTCCCAACACAACCTCGCCTATAATCTCAACACTTTTATCTATTTTGGCTTCTCCCATTAAGTGTAAAACTCCATCAATATATCTTATTCTTTTGCCAGGAAAATTGAATTTTACTTTTTTATTAAATATATCGATATGAACATCCCTGTAAGCATCAGGATTTCCAACATCTCTCCAATAACCTTTTGCAGTGTAACCATAAAGTTTTATTCCTTTTTTCATTAAAGTGGGAAAAAGATTTTTTGAAAAATCAAATGTGTCGTTTTTAGGGATATAATCCAAAATTTCAGGTTCAATTATATAAATACCCGTATTGATTGTATCGCTAAAAACTTCACCCCAGCTTGGTTTTTCTAAAAATCTTTCTATAACTCCATCTTCATTTACAATAACAATCCCAAATGCCAAAGGATTATCCACTGTAGTTAGAGTAATAGTAAGTTTTGATTGTTTTTTTTCATGAAATTCGAAAATTTTTTTAAGTTCAAAATCAGTAACCAAATCTCCGCTTATTATCATAAATGGCTTTTTAAGATACTCCGACGCCATTTTAACTGCTCCGGCCGTTCCGTAATCTGCATCCGGCAGCACATAATTGATTTTTATTCCCCATTTGCTTCCATCTCCAAAATGATTTTTTATAACTTCAGGTTTATAATAAAGCAAAATTACAACTTCTTTCATCCCTAAATCAATCAGTTTTTCTAATATATGCTCCATCATCGGAATATTAAGTATTGGAAGCATAGGTTTTGGGGTTGAGTGGGTTAAAGGCTGGATTCTTGTTCCAAATCCACCTGCCATTATAACTGCTGTATATTCTCTCATTTTAAATCCTTATAATTTTAATATTGAATTTTTAGAACCAAAAGGCGAATTGATACTATCAAGTTCATTATCATTTATCCATTTCCCATCGGCAAGATAACCAAATTCATAAGTTTCATTTACAGGAAGAGACTTTCTCAAATAAAAACTACCATCTTTTTTCTTTTTCATTTTCTCTTCTTCCCAGTTATTCCAACTACCTTTCAAATAAACCTCATTAGCTTCAATATTAATATTAAATGTAACCCAAGCTTTGTTTTTTCTTTTTTTAATACTAACCATTTTTACTCCTTAATTTTTTTGAAATAGGTAAATAAAATTTATTTAAATAATCTTTCATCATTCTCCTTGCAGAGAATTTAGCTGTAATGCTTTTAAGAGCTTCTTTTTTCATTTTAACAAATTCTTTTGGATACTCAACATCATCTCTTTCATAATACATTTTTGCTATTTTTTCCAGATTTTCATAAATGCTCTTAGCATCTTTTTCATCATCACTAATTTCTCCGCCTATTACAAAACCATTTTTGCCATTAAAACCTTCAGCCCACCATCCATCAAGCGTTGAGAGATGAAGAGTGGCGTTTATGCTTGCTTTCATTCCACTTGTTCCACTCGCTTCAAGCGGAATTTGTGGATTGTTAAGCCAAATATCGCTACCCCTTACCAAATGTTTTGCAATCTCTTCATTATAATCCTCTACAAATGCAATTCTACCTTTGCTTTTAGGATCCTCGCAAATTTTAAAAATTCTTTGAATTATCTGTTTTCCAGGAGTATCAGCCGGATGGGCTTTTCCTGCAAAAATGAGCTGAATTGGCATTTTAGGATTATGAATTATGGAATAAAGTCTATCTAAATCTTTAAAAATTAAATCAGGTCTTTTATAAGAGGTCATTCTTCTTGCAAAAGTAATCGTCAAAATATCACTGTTTAACAAAACTCCTTCAGCAATTAATACAAGCGGATCACATCCTTTAATCCATTTTTCCCTTGCTTTTTCATTAATATAATCAACCATTTTTTCTTTATATCTTTGGTGCATTTCCCATAAAAATTCATCTTCAATATCCTCTATTATTTCAAAGCTTTTTTCACTGTCTTGAATTTCAAGCCACTCCCCCATCAATTCATTATATTTATAATACAAATCATTATTTATCCATGTTGGAATATGAACTCCATTTGTTACAAAATCTATTTTTTTATTGTTTTTTTCCAAAAAATTTTTCCATATATCTTGGGTTGTTGTTTGATGTTTTTTTGAAACTGCATTTATATTATCTGCCAAATTCATAGCCAAAATTGTCATATTAAATCCATTGGGATTATCAGGATTTATCCCAAATGAAAAAAATTCATCTTTACTCATTTTGAGCTCTTTCAAATAATCATCAAAATAATTGCTTATAGATTCAAACGAATAAACATCGGTGGCAGCTGCCAAAGGAGTATGTGTTGTAAATACAGATGTTTCTTTTACTTTTTTAATCGCTTCGTCTTTGCTCATACCTTTTTTTATAAAATATCTTATTCTCTCAAACAAAGCAAAAGCCGGATGGCCTTCGTTCAAATGCAAAATCGAATATTTAATACCTAATCTTTCAAGAACGGCATAACCTCCTATTCCAAGGACTATTTCTTGTCTTAATCTCTCTTGCATATCCGGAGTGTAAAGATGAGAGCTTATACCTCTATCCCACGGAGAATTTTGCTCAATATCCGTATCTAGAAGATAAAGTTCAACCTTTCCCACATTTACTTTCCAAACAGCCACATAAACAGGAGGATCTATAAAAGGAACTTGAATAATTAAATGATCCCCATTTTCATCCAAAACTCTCTCTATTGGGGCTATATCTTTGTTTATTGTCTGATTTTCAGCTTTTTGCCAGCCATCACTTCCTATAACCTGCTTAACATATCCATGAGCATACATAAATCCAACGCCTACAAAAGGCAAATTCATATCGCTTGCTTCTTTTAAAATATCTCCTGCCAAAAACCCAAGCCCTCCGCTATAAATCGGAAGAGAATGATGAAGTCCAAATTCAGCGCAAAAATATGCAATAGGCAAAGTATTTTCTTTTGTATAAATTTTAGATGTATTCAAATAATCTTCAAAAATAGCACTTACAAGATGATATTCTTTCATAAATTCTTTATTGTTAATCAAATTGTTTAAATCATTTTCACTTAAACTGTTTATTAATGCAATAGGATTTTCATCTACATCATCCCATAAATAAGGATCCATTGATTTAAAAAGCTCTCTTGCTCTTGGATTCCAGCTCCACCATAAATTTAGAGCTATTTTTTTTAAATTTTTTAGCTCATCAGGTAAATGCGGAAAAATAATATTTTTTGATTTTAACATCGTATCCCCTTTTTTGTATTATAATACTTTTTGGCTTAAAATACGCTTAAAATAAGCTCTGTTTAATATAAAAATGTTATAATTATACATATCAAGTAAATTGAAGGGGGGGTTCATGAATTTTGAATTATTATTCAATTATGAGAATAAAACAAAAGAGCAAAAAGCTTATGATAATATCTTAAAAGAATTTGAAAGTCAAAAAATAGGATATTATCATTTGCCCGAAACTTCACAGCAATTTTTAAAAACAGATTTTAGCGATATTGATTATGATGAAGTTGTTGTTATAGGTATTGGCGGGAGTTCTCTTGGAACAAAAATGGTTTATTCACTTACATTAAATAAAAATAAAAAAATGTATTTTTTGGAAAATCCTGATCCAATTGATATTTATGAGAATTTTAATAAAATAAAAAAACCTCTTATTTTTGTTATTTCCAAATCCGGAAAAACCATTGAAACTATATCTATTTTTAAAAAGATGATAAAACATTTTAATCTAAAACCCAAAGCCGAAAATCTTAAAATTATAACCGATAAAGATTCTCCGCTTGATAAATTTGCAAAAGAGTGGGAACTTGAATCTTTTCACATACCTGAAAATGTTGGAGGTAGATTTTCCGTTTTGAGTGCCGTTGGAATTGTGCCGTTAATTGCCGCTGGAATTTATCCGAAAGATTTATTAGAAGGGGCAAGAGAATTTAGAGACGATTTTTTTGATAAAAAAGAGTGGCATTTATGCAAAAAAGCTACATTTTACGCCGAAAATCAAAAAAAATATCCCGTAAATGTTTTATTTGCCTATTCTACTCTTTTGAGTGAATTTAAAGCATGGTTCGTTCAGCTTTTCGGCGAATCACTCGGAAAAGACGGAAAAGAAATAATGCCTGTTGGACATATAGGCTCAATTGATCAGCATTCTTTTTTACAGCTTTTAATGGAAGGAATGGGTCATAAAACAATAACGTTTTTAAAAATAGCATCATTTGAAAATTCTCTTAAAATTCCGGATATTAAGCTGCCACATTTAGATGTTACCAATTACGTAAATGATAGAATGTTCGAAGAGCTTATAAATAATGAATGCGATGCGACAAAAGAAGCTCTTTTGACAAAAAAATATCCTATTGATGAAATTACAATTAACAAATTAAACCAAAAAACAATAGGAAAACTCATAATGTATTATGAAATGCTTACAAGCGCTATTGGCTCATTACTTAAAATTAATACATACAACCAACCTGGAGTTGAACTTGGAAAAAAAATACTCAAAAATAAATTTTAAAGATTTAGGAAAAATCGATTATAAAGATTTTTTAACAATTCAAGAAGAGTTGATTAAAAAAAAGGAAAATTATATTCTTTTTGCTACCCATAATCCCGTATATACGGTAGGAAAAAATGAAACTCAACATTTTCCTTTTGCTATTAAAGTTGACAGGGGTGGGAGCATTACTTATTTTGATGAAGGGACTTTGATGATTTATTTTATTTTTAATATATCCAATCCCGCATTTTTTTACAAAAACGTAAGACGGATTATTTCGAAATTTTTTGAAAATTTCCCACTTGAAATTTTTTACGACAAAGAAAAACCCGGATTTTATATTCAAAACCGCAAAATAGCATCCCTTGGTTTCAGATACGAGAACAACCGCTCAAAACATGGTGTATCAATCCATATTAACCCAAACCTAAATAATTTTAACAAAATTACTCCTTGCAATTTAAAAGGAATAAAAGCAACTTCACTCACAAATGAAGGAATTAAAATAACAATCGATGAATCGAAAAATTTAATAAAACCGATTATAAAAAAGGTTTTTAATGAAGCCTAAAATTTTAGCTCCCAGCAAAGAAATAATAAAAAAAACCAAAAATATAATTGAAAAAGAGAATATAAATACAGTCTGTTTTGCTTCAAAATGTCCCAATATTACCGAATGTTTCAATAGAGGAGTAGCCACATTTATGATAATGGGAAATATATGCACCAGAAATTGCAGATTTTGCGGTGTTATAAAAGGAAGACCAAAACGTTTGGATAAAAACGAGCCTTTAAAAGTTGCAAATGCAATTAAGGAGCTTAATTTAAAATATGCAGTAATAACATCGGTTGATAGAGATGATTTAAGTGATTTTGGAAGCAATCATTTTTACAAAACCATCA
>CAZIBT010000003.1:10295-20226 GCA_964537435.1 uncultured Nautiliales bacterium
ACTAAAACCAAAAAGCTCTTATGAACTGAGTTTAAAAGTTTTGGAATTTTATTCTAAATTTAAAATCACAAAATCTTCTATTATAGTAGGATTTGGGGAGAGTTTGGAAGAAATTGAAAAAACTTTAAAAGATTTGTTAAACGCAGGAGTGAGCCAGCTTACAATTGGTCAATATCTAAGACCTAGTCCAAAACACTTCCCAGTTAAAAAATATTATAGCGATAATGAATTTAAAGAACTTGAAAATATAGCACTAAACCTTGGCTTTAAAGCCGTTGCAAGTGGAAAATTGATTAGGAGTAGTTATTATGCGGATAGGTTGTGAATGAGTGTATGGGTGGATGAGTGGATGGGTGAATGAGTTGATAGGTAAAAATACCAATACGCCAATACACCAATACACTAATACACTAATCAATAAAGGACTAAAATGAAAATAGCAATACTAACCAGCGGAGGAGATAGCAGCGGAATGAATCCGGCTATTAAAAAATTTGTGGAATACTGCTTTGAAAAGAAGTATGAGCCTTATTTTGTTTATAACGGGCTTGAAGGTTTGATTGATGGGAAAATAAAAAAAGCTGAATACAAAGATGTTGCAGGTATAATTTATAGAGGCGGAACAATAATTCGCTCATCCAGAAGCAAAAGATGGTTTGAAAAATCATATAGAAAAGAGGCTTTTGAAAATCTTAAAAAACACAAAATCGATTTATTAATAATACTAGGGGGAGATGGCAGTTTTAGAGCTTTGAATGTTTTTTATAATGAATTTAAAATTCCTTTTATGGCAATTCCGGCAAGTATTGATAATGATTTGCCAATGAATGAATATATGATTGGAGTTGATACTGCTTTAAATGTTATAAGAAGTGCGGTTGATGACATAAGAGATACTGCAAGCTCTTTTTCTAGAGCTTTTGTTATTGAAACAATGGGTAGAGAATGCGGATATTTAGCACTAACAAGTGCTGTGGCAAACGGGGTTGAAATGTGTCTTATTCCAGAAGTTGAATTTAATCTTGAAAATCTTAAAAAAAGATATTTAAAAGAAATTAGTGAGGGCAGAAACTATTTTATTGCAATAGTTGCAGAAGGACTAAAAATTTCACAAAAAATAAAAGAATGGTTTGAAAAAGAAATAAAATTTGAAAGTAGAATTACTATTTTGGGCCATATTCAAAGAGGAGGTAGCCCAACAGTTCTTGAGAGATTAAGAGCTGCTGAATTTGTAGAATTTGCACTTGATAATTTCGAAAAAAATCCCAATAAAATTATTACTTATTACAAAGATAATTTTGTTTTAAGGGATTTGGAAGAAATTGTTAGCGCAAAATATACTCTTGATGAAAAAATGTTAAATCTAGCAAAACCATTAATGGGATTATAAAGGAGCAAAAATGAATATACCTGAACTTATTACAAATTATTTTTATTTAAAACCTGATGTTAATAATCCCTTAGAGAAAGTGAAATTCGGCACAAGCGGACACAGAGGAAGTGCAAATAAAAAAACGTTTAATGAAGAACATATACTCTCAATTTCACAGGCAATTGCTGAATATAAAAAAGAAAATTCCATATCAGGCCCCATTTTCATAGGAAAAGACACTCACGCCCTATCTCAGCCGGCTGAAAAAACAGCTATTAAAGTTTTAGTGGCAAACGGCATTGATGTAGTTATTAACAATACTTACACTCCAACTCCTGTAATTTCACATACAATTTTAAAACACAACAAAAACAATAAAGATTTGAGTGATGGAATAGTTATAACCCCTTCTCACAATCCTCCGGATGATGGAGGATTTAAATACAATTCAACAAATGCCGGTGCAAGCGATACGCATATCACCAAAGAAATAGAAGAAAAAGCAAACACAATTTTAAAAGAAAAAAGCTATAAACAGACAGAACTTGAAGATGCTTTGCAAAAAGTAAAAAAGAATGATTTTATCACTCCTTATGTTAAAGATTTGGAAAAAATAGTTGATATGGATTTAATCAAAAATTCAAACCTCAAAATAGCAGCCGATCCTCTCGGTGGAAGTGCAATTCCTGTATATGAAAAAATAAATGAAATTTGGGGAGTTAATTTTGATATCAAAGATTCTAAAATTGATTTTTCATTTTCTTTTATGCCTCCAGATAAAGATGGAAAAATCAGAATGGATTGCAGCTCGCCTTATGCTATGGCAAATCTACTTAAACTAAAAGACAATTATGACTTGGCTTTTGCAAATGATACCGATTCGGATAGACATGGGATTGTAACGCCAAAAGGAGGACTAATTAATCCAAATCATTATTTAAGTGTTGCAATATGGTATCTTTTTCAAAACAGAGATTTTAAAGGGCTTAAAATTGGAAAAAGCGTGGTTACTACTTCAATGATTGATAGAATTGCAAAATTTCTTGATGTAGAAGTGTATGAAACACCTGTTGGATTTAAATATTTTGCTGATGGTCTTTATGAAGGATGGCTCGCTTTTGCATGTGAAGAGAGTGCGGGAGCTAGTTTTTTAAGCTTTGATAAAGAGCCTTTTAGCACCGATAAAGACGGAATTATTATGAATTTATTAGCGATTGAAATAACTGAAAAATTAAAAAAAGACATAGCCGATATTTATAAAGAACTCGAAAGCAAATTCGGCAAAAGTTATTATAAAAGAGTAGATATTCCTACAACCCCAGAAATTAAAGAAAAAATAAAACATCTAACACATCTACCTATAAAGACACTCGGAGGAGAAAAAATAGAAAAAATCTATTCTCGTGCATCCGGCAATAACAAAAGCATAGGCGGATTGAAAATTGTTGCAAAAAATTCTTGGGTAGCATTCAGACCTAGCGGAACAGAAGATATTTATAAAATATATGCCGAGAGTTTTATCTCAAAAGAACATTTGCAAACAATAATTAAAGAAATTCAAGAAATTATTATTAAGGAGCTTCAATGATAGAAAAATACCAAATCCCCACTCCTAAACAAAAAAAAGTTAAAATCGACGAAGAAATAAGTTTTGATACTTTCCCTTGCGTTTTAAAAGTTGATTTGCCTATTCACAAAAGCGATATCGGGGCTGTAATTACAAATATTCAAAATGAAGATGAGCTTAAAAGTGCAAAAAAAATAATTTTAGATAATCTCAAAAAACATAATATCAATGCCAAATATCTTTTAATTCAAGAACAAATTGAAGGGATTGAATTAATACTTGGAGGTAAATTCGATAAAATTTTCGAAGAAGTTATAATCTTAGGAAGCGGCGGGACACTGGTTGAGATTATAAAAGATATAACATATATAGATACCAAAGCGGATGAAGAAGAAATAAAAAAAGCGATTTTTAAAACGAAAATTTCAAAAATTTTTCCTAAATTTAGAGGTAAAAAATATAATTTAAATGCTCTAATTGATACAATCAAAAAAATTCAAACAATGTTTGAAAAGGAAGATTTGCTCGAATTTGACATAAATCCTTTAATCATTAACGAAAAAGGATGTTTCGCCGTTGATGTAAGGATAAAAAAAGGAGAAAAAAACAAAAGAACGTTCATTCCAAAAACTCACTCACTTTTTGAAAATAAAAACGTTGCAATCATAGGAGCGAGTGAAAAACCGCAAAAAGTAGGCTATGCAATAGCCAAAAATTCTCTAAATTCAAAAGCAAATATCTATTTTGTAAACCCTCATTTAAATGAGCTTTTCGATAAAAAAGTTTATCATTCAATTGATGAACTTCCAAAAATCGATACGGCAGTCATTGCAATTCCGACAAAATTCGTTATTGATACGGTGGAAGAACTTGCCAAAAAAAATGTAAAAAACATAATAGTAATTTCAGCCGGATTTAAAGAAGCTGGGAATAGTGAAGGTGAGCTTAAATTAAAAAAAATAGCTGATAAATACAATATAAATCTTATAGGTCCAAATTGCCTTGGGATTTACAATGCTGAGATGGAATTAAACTTAACATTTGGTAAATCTCCTATTAAAAAAGGAGATATCGGACTTATTTCCCAAAGCGGAGCGGTTTTGACTGCTCTTCTTGATAAAGCGGCTTTTTTTAATATAGGGTTTTCTCATATTATTTCAATGGGAAATATGGCGGATTTCAATTTCGCTCATGCTATAAATGAACTAAACAATCAAAATTCTTGCAAAATTATTTCCATTTATGCAGAAGGTCTTCAATTTGGAAAAGAATTTTTAAATTCAATTAGAAATTCAAAAAAACCTATCTTACTTTTTAAAGCAGGAAAAAGCAAAGCAGCTAAAAAAGCGGCATTTTCTCATACCGGAAACTTAGCAGGAGATTATGAAATGATAATGACGCTTAGTGAAATTGCTGGTGCTAAGATTAAACCAAGTGTTGAAAGTTTGATTTTCGCACCGAAATTTGAAAATATAAATGAAGCCATAATCGTTACAAATGCAGGAGGTCCTGGAACAATCCTTACAGATATTGTAAGTAAATACAAAAAAATAAAACCAATTGATGAATATCTTGATAAATTAAATGAAATTCTACCTTCAACATGGTCTCACAATAATCCAATAGATATAATTGGAGATGCGACAAGCGAGAGATATAAAGCCGCTCTTGAAATTTTAAAAAACGAAAAATTAATTTTTGTGATAATTACTCCTCAATTTATGACGGATAATGAAAATATAGCAAAAATATTAACTACATTTAAAAATACAGTGCCTATATTTCTTGGAAAAGAAAGTATACAAAATGCTATCAATATTCTTGAAGCCAAAAAGATAATTTATTTTACATCATTAGAAGCAGTTTTAAGGATAATTTAATTTTAAAGAGTTATAATATATAAAACTTTTAAGGAGGATGAAATGAAAGAAAAATTAGAACAAATCAAAAAACTCATAGGCGAACTTCAAAAAGATGCACCGGAAGAAATAAGTGCTTTTTTAAATTTTTTGCAAAAAGCTGAAAAAGATTCGGCAATAAGCGCAAAAAATAAAGAGCTTATAAACGTGGCTTTGGCTGTTGCAGCACAGTGTGAATGGTGCATAGCTTTTCATACCCAAAATGCAATTAAACTTGGAGCAAGCAAAGAAGAGTTAATTGAAGCGGGTATGCAAGCAGTTGTAATGCATGGCGGTCCTGCACTTATGTATATGACACCTTTACTTAATGCAATTGAGGAATTTAGCAATGAATAGAGCAAGAGTTGAAAAGTTTTATTATTTAATGAAACTTGGAAGGGAATTTGAGCTAAAAGCAAAAGAGCATTATATGTTAGGTGATATTGCAGGGTTTTTACATCTAGATATAGGCCAAGAAGCTGTAAGTGTGGGAACAATGCAAGCGTTTGATAAAGGCGATGTATTTACACATTATCGTGAGCATGTTTTGGCAATTGCAAGAGGAATGGAGCCAAAATATATAATGGCAGAATTATTTGGTAAAAAAACAGGTATTAGCAAAGGAAAAGGCGGAAGTATGCACCTTTTTGATCCAAGCCTTGATTTTTACGGAGGCGATGCAATTGTTGCGGGTCATCTGCCTTTGGCCGTCGGATGTGCATATGCTAGAAAACTACAAGGAGAAAAGGCTGGAGTTTTTGCAATTTTTGGAGATGGAGCTAGTAATGCAGGAGCGTTTTTTGAGAGTATAAACATTGCAAGTGCATGGAAGCTGCCTATTATGTTTTTTGCGGAAAATAATTATTATGCAATAGGAACTCATATTTCATGGGTAAGCCCGTTTGTAGATTTGAAAGAAAAAGCCAAAAACTATATGCCTAGTTTCGAGTGTGATGGAATGGATGTTTGCGATGTTTATAACACAGTAATTAAAGCTAAAGAAATTATAGAAAATGGTCTTGGTCCTGTGTTTATAGAAGCAAAAACATACAGATATGAAGGCCATTCGATGAGTGATGCCGGAAAATACAGAAGCGAAGAGGAGCTTGAGATTTTCAAAAGAAAAGATCCTATTGAAAATTTAAAGAAAAAAGCTCTTGAAATGAAGTTAGTGGATGAAGAATACTTTAATACCCTCGATGCAAAAGTGGAGAATGTAATAAATGAAGCTGTTGAATTTGCCAAAAATTCACCTGAACCGGAAATTGAAGAAGCATTGGAAGATGTGTTTTGTAAGGAGTGTGAAAATGCTATATCGTGAGGCTCTAAACAAAGCCATAGACGAATGTATGGCTGAGGATGAAAGTGTAGTGATTTTGGGAGAAGATGTAGGAAAATATGGAGGAAGTTACAGGGTAAGCGAAGGGCTTATTAGCAAATACGGGGGAAAAAGAGTAATTGACACTCCTATAGCAGAACTTAGCATTGTAGGAAATGCAATAGGAATGGCAATAGCGGGACTTAGACCAATAGCTGAAATTATGACAGAAAATTTTTCTCTTTTAGCAATGGATCAGATTATAAATCATGCAGGAAAACTTAGATATATGAGCGGTGGAAAAATGACAATACCTCTTGTTGTAAGAATGCCAGGAGGTGTTTCACGCCAACTTGCCGCACAACACAGCGAAAGTTATGAAACGCTGTATTCTTCCATTCCGGGTCTTATAGTTTTAAGTGCAAGTAATGCAACTTATGCTTATTATGGACTAAAATGGGCTATAAAATCAAATGATCCGGTAATTTTTCTAGAACACGAACTACTATATCCAATGGAAATGGATTTTAAAGAAATTAATGATTTCGATCCTTTCAAGGCAGAAGTTGTAAAAAGCGGAAAAGATTTAACAATTCTTACATATCTTAAAATGAGATACGATGTAATAGAGGCTGAAAAAGAGCTGGCAAAACAAGGAATTGACGCTGAAATAATTGATTTAAATTCACTTCGTCCTCTTGATATAGAAACAATTGCAAAATCAATCAAAAAAACCAAAAAATGCGTAATTGTTGAAGAAGACCACAAAACAGGCGGAATGGGGGCAGAAGTAGTGGCACAAATTATGGAAGAGTGTTTTTATGATTTGGATGCACCGGTTCTTAGAATTGCAGGAGAGGATGTTCCAATTCCTTATAATAGAAAACTTGAACTTTCCGTTATTCCAACTCCTGAAAAAATAGTTTCTAAAATTTTTAAATGGAAGGCTGAAAATGGAATATAAAGTTGTAATGCCGGTATTATCCGATACAATGGATAAAGGAAAATTAACAAAATGGTATGTAAAAGAAGGTCAGTTTGTTAAAGAAGGAGATAAAATAGCCGAGGTTGAGAGTGATAAAGCCACAATGGATATACAGACTTTCAAATCGGGAGTGGTAAAAA
This sequence comes from uncultured Nautiliales bacterium, assembly GCA_964537435.1. Lineage (GTDB taxonomy): Bacteria > Campylobacterota > Campylobacteria > Campylobacterales > Nautiliaceae > JALTBU01. Next base: position 17,576 of record CAZIBT010000003.1, read on the forward strand.
AACTCCTTGTAAAAGAAGGAGATGAGGTTCCTGTAAAGAGTGTAATTGCAATTATTGAGGAAGCAGGGAGCGCAGAGCAGAAAGAAGGGAAAAAAGAAAGTTCCGAAAAAAAAGAAGAAAGTTCTGAATTAAAAGTTCCAAGTTCCAAACTATCAACTCAGCACACCACACCACCCACTCAAAATTCAAAACTAAAAACTCAAAAACCATCAACCCATCCATCCATTCGCCCGTCATCTCTTCCAAAAGGAAGTGCATCTCCTGCAGCTAAAAAACTTGCTGCAAAATATAGCATAGACATTGAAAAACTACAAAAAGAAAATAAGCTCCCTACTCCTGTTCATGAAAAAGATATAATAGAATACATTTTAAAAAGATATTTTACGCCAGCAGCACTTAAACTTTTAAAAGAATACCAAATAAATGAAAATGAATTTAATCTTAATCATAAAATAACAAAAGAAGAAATATTAAATTATATAGAAAACAAAAATATTCCCAAAATAACTCCCTTAACATCAAATCAAAAAGCCGTTATCAAAACGGTAGAAGGAGCTTTAAGCAAACCTACATATTTAATGTTTGATGAAATTGAAGTTGTTAAAAAAGAAGGTATTAAATTAACGGCTATTTTGATAAAAGCTCTTGCACTTGCTATGCAAAAAAATCCATTAACTAGAAGTATACTTAAAAATGATAAACTTCTAACCTACCCTTCTTCGAATATTTCGGTAGCGGTAGCTAGAAAAGATGGTTTATATATGTGCGTAATTAAAAATGCACACAAAAAGACTTTACAAGAAATTAACGAATGGTTAAAAACAATTAAAACAAAAAGACTTACACTTGAAGATTTAAGCGGCTCAACATTTGGAATAAGCAATCTTGGAATGTTTAATGTTAAAAGATTTACTGCTCTAATTAATGATAAAGATACTGGAATTGCAGCGTTTGGAAGTTTGATTGATGGGAAAATAAAAGTAACTTTTACAATCGATCACAGAATTTTAAACGGAGTTGAAGCTGCAAAATTCGCTAATGATTTTAAAACTATTATAAAGGAGCTATAATGGATCTTGAAAAATTAATTCCAGCAGATGTAATGCCTGGAAAAAGGAAAAAATTTTTAAATTTAATGGATAGACTCACAAACGGAAGTGGAAGGCTTATGCTTTTTGCAGGAGACCAAAAAGTTGAACATTTAAATAATGATTTTTACGGAGATGAAATTGCAAAAGACGATGCTAATCCAAGACATCTGTTTGAAATAGCAAACAGAGCAAAAATAGGTGTATTTGCTACTCAAATGGGACTTATAACAAGATTTGCAAACGAATATCCAGAAATTCCATATCTTGTAAAACTCAATTCGAAAACAAATATTATTCCTTATTCGGCAAAAGATCCTTACTCTCAAAACTGGTTTGATGTGGAAGATGTAATTGAATTTAAAAAAACAAGCGGAATAAATATCGTAGGCGTAGGATATACTGTATATCTTGGAAGTGAACATGAACACTCAATGCTTCGTGAAGCCGCCCAGATTGTTCATAAAGCACATAAAGAAGGGATGCTTGCGGTTCTTTGGATGTATCCAAAAGGAAAATTCGTTAAAGACGAGCATGACCCTCATTTAATAGCAGGAGCAGCAGGAGTTGCCACATGTTTGGGGGCTGATTTTGCAAAAGTAAAAGTGCCTTACGAAAATGGCAAATTTAAACCTGAACTTTTAAAAGAAGCAGTAGAAGCAGCCGGAAATACAGGAGTTTTATGCGAAGGCGGCAAAAAAATAGATGAAGAGGAATTTTTAAAAGAACTTTATGAGCAAATTCATATCGGAGGAAGCAGAGGAAACGGAACAGGCAGGAATATACATCAAAGAGAGCTTAATGAAGCCATAAAAATGGCAAATGCCATTTATGCTATCACATGCGAAAACAAAAATGTCGATGAAGCAATCAAAATTTTAAGGAGTGGAAAATGAGTGCATTTATAAAATGGTTCAGTGAAATTGGAATTAAAGATACAGCAGAAGTCGGAGGTAAAAATGCAAGCTTAGGTGAGATGTATAATCATTTGACACCTCTTGGGGTAAATGTTCCAAATGGATTTGCGGTAACGGCAACTGCCTATAAACATTACTTAGATCATAATAAATTATGGGAACCTATTGCCAAATTATTTGAAAATTTTAATCCAGATGATATTGATAAACTTCAAGAAGTCGGAAAAACCGCCAGAAATTTGATTATGCAAGGAGAGGTTCCTGAAGACTTGAAAAAAGAAATTCTTGATGGATACCATAAGTTACAAAAAGAATATGGAGAAAATGTAAGTTTAGCTGTTAGAAGTTCTGCAACAGCAGAAGATTCTCCAACAGCATCATTTGCAGGTCAAAATGAAACATATCTTAATATTAAAAGCAACGATCATTTGATTTGGGCATATAAAATGTGTTTAGCTAGTAATTTTACTAATAGAAGCATTAATTATAAATATGTTCATAATTTTGATCCTATGAAAGTTTATCTATCCGTTGTTATTATGAAAATGGTCAGAAGCGATAAAGGCAGTAGCGGGGTAATGTTTAGTATAGATACCGAAACCGGGTTCAGAGATGTCGTATTTGTAAATGCCGGTTGGGGACTTGG
>CAZIBT010000004.1:0-17837 GCA_964537435.1 uncultured Nautiliales bacterium
TGGCTAGATAGAAATGAACTTTCTCTTAAATGCAAACCAAGAACCCAAAGAGCTAGTTTTGCTTCCTTTTTTGAGGAGGATTTTGCAGATTTTAAAGGTGAAATGGTTCCGGAATTTAAAAGAGGGGAGATTTATTTTGCAAAACTAACTCCAAGTGCAAAAATTAGACCTTTTTTGATTTATCAAAATAATTATTTGAATATGGCGTGCCATTTAAATTTATATCATACAGTTATAGTTTTGCCTCTTAGCGGACAAATATTGGGTGGGGATTATAGGGTTTTAATTGAAAAAAGGGATTTAATGAGTAAAACAAGCGAAATAGTATGCAATGCAATTGGTATAATATCGACAGGAAAAATTATTTTCTCAAAAGGAATAGTAACTACATTGAGCAATGAAGAATTAAAAAAAGTAGATGAAGCCCTAAAAAAAGCCACAGGAATGGAAAATGGAATCTGAAATAATAGCTCTTGCAGTAGAATCTTTAAAAATGGCATTATTGTTATCCCTGCCGGCTTTATTGGTAGGAATGATAGTCGGGCTTTTGATATCCATTTTTCAGGCAACTACACAGATAAATGAAATGACACTGAGCTTTGTTCCTAAAATTTTGGCAATTGCTATTGTTTTAATTCTGACAATGCCTTGGATGATGAATGAAATGATTGATTTTACAAAATATGTGTTTCATTTGATACCTACATTTTTACGTTAAACGAAAGCTAAAAAATGAAAATTGAAAAATGGAAAATTATTGATTTTAGTAAATTTTCTTCTATAAAAATTGGTCCTAAGATAAAATTAAAAATTATTGATGAATATAATTATAATAGCGAATTTTTAATAGGCAGGGCCACAAATACTTTAATTTCTCCAAATGTTAAAAACCTTGGAATATTGAGTGATAAATACAAATATATTGAATACAAAAACGGATATTTAAAGGTAGGCGCAAAAATAAAAAATAGAACTCTATATAATTTTTGTAAAAAAAATAATCTTGGAGGATTTGAATTTTTAGCTCATATCCCGGGGAGTGTGGGGGGAAGTATCAAAATGAATGCAGGAGTGAAAAATGAAGAAATTTCCAATAATTTAATTGCACTTAAAACGGATACAATAAAAGAAAAAAAAGATTTTGTATTTACTTACAGATATTCTAATATTAACACTCCTATTTTCGAAGCGGTGTTTGAAATAAAAAGGGATTTTGATTTTGAACTTGATTTTAAATTGAAAAATTTTAGAAAAAACCAGCCTAAAATACCAAGTCTTGGAAGTGTTTTTAAAAACCCGCAAGGTGATTTTGCAGGTAGGCTTATTGAAGCTGTGGCTTTGAAAGGAGCGAAAAAAGGAGGAATTAAAATCTCTGAAATGCATGCTAATTTTTTTGTTAATACTGGAGATGGAAGCTTTGAGGATATGATTTATTTAATGGATATGGCAAAAAAAAGGGTTTTTGAAAAGTTCGGAATTATGCTTGAAGAAGAAATTATAATTTTATGAATTAAGTTCCAATTTCTCAAATCTGATATTTTTATATTCTTTTGGGATCATATATTCTCTTATATCTTTTATGCAAGGTGTAAGATTATATTTATATCCTATTTCATAAAGTTTATTAAGAGCTTTTATCTGATTTCCATCCATTGAAATTGATTTATCGTTTGCATAAAGGCTAAGGTATTTATCAAGTGTTTTATCATCAACTCTGACTAAATTTCTTTCAATTAGCATTTTAGCTAAGATATTTTTATGATTATGGGCAATTTCAACTGCTTTTGTAAGTATATCTTCAAGATTGATTGCATCAAGCAGCGGGATTGAGCGTCTTATTACCATTCCACCAAGAGGCAGAGGAAAATCTCCTGCTAAATCTACCCAAATATCCCAAAGCTCTTTTTCAACTTCCAATCTTTCATCGAAATTCAGTATACTTTCATGTATTAAAACCCCAGCATCAACTTCACCATTTAAAACAGCATTTTCTATATCAAGGAAATTTTTATAAATAATTCTAGCTTTAGGATAAGCGATTTTAAAAATAAGGGCATTTGTAGTATATTTGCCGCTCAAAGCTACTTTGAAATTTGGTTTTAATTTTTTGCCTTTTAGTTTTATTAGTTTTGGTCCATATCCATATCCAAAACTAACAGCTGTTTTAAGCAGAGCGTATTCATCTTTCAAAAAAGGATATGCTCCAAAGCTTATGGCGCATATGTCATAAATATTTTTAAGGGCTTTTTGATTTAAAGTTTCTATATCTTCGGCTTTATTTAATAAATTATAAATTTTCCACTTTTCTTTTTCCATTTTCCATTTAGTATCGATCCATCCGAATTTAATGGCATAATACATAAAAATATCATCAGCATCGGGAGAGTGGGCTAAAGTATATGTTTTCAATCGAGTCCTTTAAAAATATCTTTACTTTCAAATTCTATTTTTCCACAAGGGGAATTTATTTCAATTTTTTTAATTTCTTTATTATTAAAAATTACTTTTTTTTCATCAGGATATACCAAAAATAGTTTTTTTACACCAGCTTTTTTATAAATTGTTTTTTTTGTAATTTCATCTCTTAATTTTGTAGAAGGAGATATTATTTCAAAAATAGCAAGTGGTGTATCTTTTATAAATGTAGGTAATTTTCCACATACAAGAGCAACATCAGGTTTTAAAACAGTTTCATCTGAAATTATATAATCAATTTCACCTAATACAAAACATTTATTGCAATTTATTTCATCAAGTTTTTTGTTTAGTTCATAAATTATTCTTCCCATTATAAATTGATGCTTTCCAACAGGACTTGGTGCCATTGCTTGAGGAATTCCGTCAATAAGCTCCCAATCGCCTTCCCAGTGTTTATAATCTTCATAAGTGTATTTTTCTAAAATGAAAGCGGGCATTTATTGCCTTTTTTGTTATAATTATATCAAAAAAGGAATTTTATGGATAATAAAAAGCAAAAAGCGCTTGAGCTTGCATTAAAACAGGTTGAAAAACAGTTTGGAAAAGGTTCTTTAGTTAAACTCAGCGAAAAAGAGATTGAGCCAATAGCTTCTATTCCAACAGGTAGTTTTGGACTTGATTTAGCTCTTGGAATAGGTGGAATTCCAAAGGGCAGAATAACAGAAATTTATGGACCTGAGAGTAGCGGGAAAACGACTCTTGCTCTTTCAATTATAGCTCAAGCCCAGAAAAACGGGGGTATTGCGGCTTTTATAGACGCTGAGCATGCGTTTGATCCTATTTATGCAAAACATATAGGAGTTGATATTGATAATTTATTAGTCTCTCAGCCAGATTACGGAGAGCAAGCTCTTGAAATAGTAGAAACACTTGCAAGAAGCGGAGCGGTAGATATTATTGTAATCGATTCGGTAGCCGCTCTTACCCCAAAAGCTGAAATTGAAGGAAATATGGGGGATGCGCAAGTAGGAACTCAAGCAAGACTTATGAGCCAAGCCCTTAGAAAACTAACAGCTGCAATTCATAAAATGAATACAACAGTTGTATTTATCAATCAGATAAGAATGAAAATAGGTATGATGGGATACGGAAATCCTGAAACTACAACAGGAGGGAATGCTTTAAAGTTTTATTCATCAGTTAGACTTGAAGTAAGGAGAATTGCAACCCTTAAACAAAGCGATAAAGAGGTTGGAAATAGAGTAAAAGTTAAAGTTGTTAAAAATAAAGTTGCACCACCTTTTAGAATAGCCGAATTTGATATTATGTTTGGGAAAGGAATAAGCAGAGAAGGTGAACTTTTGGATTATGGAGTAAAACTTGATATTATCGACAAAGCTGGTGCTTGGTTTAGTTATGGTGCTACAAGGCTTGGTCAGGGTAAAGAAAATGCAAAAGAATTTTTAAAACAAAATTCGGATATTGCAAAAGAAATTGAACAGAAAATTAAAGAGGCTTTAGGCGTTGAGCTTTCTACAATGATTGATACAATTGAAAAAGACACGGATGAAGAATTAAATTTAAAAGGAGAATAAATGATAGTAATAGATGATATTTATGCGGATGAAATACTTGATAGTAGAGGTAATCCAACTGTTAGAGCTACAGTTGTTTTGAGTGATGGAACTATTGCTAGTGCCAATGTTCCAAGCGGTGCAAGCACTGGGATTAACGAAGCTCTTGAACTTAGAGATAAAGATGAGAGATTTGGGGGAAAAGGAGTTTTAAGAGCATGTGAAAATGTAAATACTTTAATAGCAAACGAACTTATTGGCCTAAGTCCTTATGATCAGGCTGAGATTGATAATATAATGCTTGAACTTGACGGAACCGAAAACAAATCTAAGCTTGGAGCAAATGCAATTTTAGGGGTGTCAATGGCTGTAGCAAGGGCTGCTGCTAATTCATTAAATCTTCCTTTATATAGATATCTTGGTGGGAGCAATGCTCTTGTTTTGCCAACGCCTATGTTAAATATTATAAATGGCGGTGCACATGCGGATAATGATGTGGATTTGCAGGAATATATGATTATGCCTTTGGGATTTGATAGTTTTGAAGATGCCCTAAGATCTTCAAGCGAAATTTATCATACCCTTAAAAAACTTCTTGAAAATGATGGACATCCTACTGCACTCGGAGATGAAGGGGGATTTGCGCCTAATTTTAAAAATAACGAAGAGCCAATTGAATATATTTTAAAAGCAATAGAAAAAGCCGGATATAAACCTGGAGGTGAAGTTGCAATAGCTCTTGATGCAGCAAGTAGCGAATTTTATAAAGACGGAAAATATGTTTTAGCAGGTGAAGGTAGAAGTTTAAGCGCAGAAGAGATGGTTGAATATTATGAAAATTTAATCAACAAATATCCTATTGTTTCTCTTGAAGATGGGATGGCAGAAGAAGATTGGGAAGGCTGGAAAATTTTAACCGAAAAACTTGGCAATAAAATTCAGCTTGTTGGGGATGATATTTTTGTTACAAATAAAAAACTGCTTAAAAAAGGAATCGATCTTGGTGTTGCCAATTCAATTCTCATAAAACTTAATCAAATAGGCACTGTTAGCGAAACAATGCAAACTATGAGACTTGCTTATAGGAATGGGTTTACATGCGTAGTTTCACATAGGAGTGGAGAGACTGAAGATGCGTTTATAGCTGATTTTGCAGTTGCTATGAATTCTGGTCAAATTAAAACCGGAGCTCCTGCAAGAGGTGAGAGAACGGCTAAATATAACAGGCTCTTACAAATAGAAAGAAGTATGGAGGGAAGCGAATATATAGGAAAAGAATTATTCTAAAAGCCTTTGGCTTTTAGGGATTTTTAATGATTGATTATGATAGACTTTTTATAAAAAAGAGATTTGATTTAAAACTAATATTAGTAATTGTTATAGCTATAATATTAAGTGCATATTTAATAGATTTGATGTTTGGGAAACACTCTTTTTCAAGAATGCTTGATTTAGATAATAACTTAAAAGTTCTAAATAAAAAGGTAACCGATTTAAAAAAAGAAAATCAGCATCTTCAAAAAGAGTATTTCGAATTAAAAGAGCTCGAAGGGAATTAAGTAATTGAGAATGAAAAATGTAAACTGGAAAATATATATTTTTTTAATCTTTCCTTTAATTTTGTTTGCAAGGATTAATCCGTTTGAACCTGTTATTACTCCTCAAAATACTATTGTTGTAAAACCTAAATATTTTACAAAAAAGAGAATTTATCCCCCTAAAAATGCAAGAATATTAAAAAAAATTATTTTTATTTATCAAACTTTAAGTGGTGATGAAAAAAGACAAAAAATCAATATAAATAAAAATGTAGATTTTCATTCTCCTATTGTAATTGTTCATAAGCCTGTTAAGTTTTCTATGAGAGAGATTGATTTTCCTAATTTTAAAATGTTTGTTAAAAACAAAAAAATTTTAATTCAGACCAAAGATAAGCTCTTAAGAGCATTTTTTCTGGCTGATCCATTTAGATTGGTTATGGATTTTAAAAAGCAAACAAATTTTCTTACAATTAAAAAAACACTCAAAAATTCATACATAAAAAAAGTTGTAGTTGGTTCTCACAGCGGATTTTACAGAATTGTTATTTATTTTGATGCAAAATATTCTTACAAAATCAAAAAAAGCTCTGAAGGAATTATTGTTGAGCTCAGATAATATTATTTTAACTGGGTTTATGGGAAGTGGCAAAAGCACAGTGGGTAGAATTTTGGCAAAAGAAATCGGAAGTTATTTTTTGGATACTGATATTTTGATTGAGCAGTTTGAAGGTATGAGCATAAGTGAGATTTTTGAAAAACTTGGCGAAGAAAAATTTAGAAAAATGGAAAAAAGATGTTTTGAATGGATAAAAAAGGATGTTAAAAGAACTGTAATTTCAGTTGGGGGAGGATTTCCTGTTTTTATTCCAGAGATTAAGGAAGCAGGGAGAGTGATTTATCTCAAAACCTCTTTTGAGGAAATTTTAAAAAGAATGAATGAAGAGGAGATGAAGAAAAGACCTCTTTTTAAAAACATTGAAAAAGCAAAAGAACTATTTGAAAAAAGAGATGAAATTTATTTGAAATTAGCCGATTATGTTATAGAGAATAAAAATTTAAAAAAAACAATTCAAAAAATAAAAGGAGCGTTAAATGAGGGTTAATAATTCCGCAAGCACATTAAAACTGACACTGCAAACAGAAATTATAAAAAAATCTCAAGATGTTGTGAAAAATGAAATTGGTTATATTTTGGATAAAAATATGCAAAATTCAAAAGAACTTGAAAAAAAAGCGGCCGAATTTTTGGGTAAAGGTATTAAGTTTAATCAATTAGCATGAAAGAATTAGAAAATTTTTATAAAAAAAGAGCCGAATTTATTAAAAAATATTTAAATGAAAATATTGATTGGACACAAGTTTATGATCCGTTTATCAATGAAAAACAAAAAAATCCAATAATGATAATAGGAGAAGCTCCGGGGGCAAAAGAAGTTGAATTAAAAGAGCCTTTTGTAGGAAAAGCGGGTGAAAATCTTAATTATTTGATAAATTTAAGCGGACTTGATAGAAAAGAGGATTTTTTAATAACCAATGCATTTCCTTTCAGAACATATGAAAATAATAAAAACAGAACACCAAAAGCAAAAGAGCTTAAAATAGGAGCTAAACTTTTACAAAAAGAAATAGAACTTGTAAAACCTACTTTGATTTTACTGCTTGGAAATTCTGCTATAAAAGCATTTTCTTATATATGCAAAGAAATTAAAAATTTGAAAAAGTGCGGATTTTATAATGTATGTGGATATAAAATAGGTATTTGTTATCACCCATCTCCTATTGCTTTTAACAGAAAAGAAATAAGAAAATCTCTTGAAGAGTTTTTTAAAAGCTTGGGGAAAAATTTAACGAAATAAATGGACAGATGAGGGAATAGGAGTGTGAAGTTCCTAGTTCTAAGTTCCAATTTGAGTAATAAATTTTTAATATTTTTGTAAAAATAAAATAAAGAAGGAATATTAAAATGGCTGATGATTTGGAGAAAACTGAAGAACCCACCCCCAGAAAACTTGAAGATGCCAGAAAAGAGGGCAATGTTCCCAAATCAATGGAATTTAGTGGATTTATTATTCTTTTTATTTCAAGTTTAATATTAATTTTTTATATAAAATATATAACGTCTGATTTAGAAGAGTATTTTCAGTATATTTCATCCTTAATGGGAATGGAGTTAACACAAAGAAAATTTTATACTCTGGTTTTAAATACTCTTTTTTATGTTTTTGAGATATTGTTTCCTATTATGTTGATAATAGTTATAGCAGGGATTATTGCAAACGTTTCTCAAATAGGATTTTTATTTACCATTAAGCCCGTAATTCCCAATTTTGAAAAAATCAATCCGCTAAAAGGATTTAAAAAACTTTTTTCAATAAAAACATTTGTTGAAAGTTTAAAAACAGTTTTAAAAGTCAGTATAGCTTTTGTGGTGGGGTACTATTTGTTTTTGCAATTTTTAAATGAAATTCCAAAACTTGCTTTAATGAATATATTAGAACAGATTAAGTGGTTTGATAAAAAAAGTGTTATTTTGATTTTTTCAATGTTGGGAGTGTTTTTTGTTTTTGCATTAATTGATTTTATTTATCAAAGATATTCATACAAAAAATCCCTTAGAATGAGCAAACAAGAAATTAAAGATGAGTTTAAACAAACTGAAGGAAATCCTGAGGTTAAAGCTAAAATAAGACAGATTCAAAGAGAAATGGCAAAAAAAAGAATGATAAGCGAAGTTCCAAAAGCAGATGTTGTAATAACAAACCCTACCCATTATGCAGTAGCAATTAGATATGATAAAAATAAAGAAGATGCCCCTAGAGTTTTAGCAAAAGGGGTGGATAATCTTGCTTTAAAAATAAAAGAAATAGCAAGAATGCATAATATTATGATAGTGGAAAACCCTCCTTTAGCAAGGGAACTTTACAGATTTGTAGAAGTGGGAGAAATTATACCTCCGAAGTTATTTAAGGCGGTTGCTGAGGTGCTTGCATATGTTTATAAAGCAAAAAGAATGGTTTAAAAAAAGAGAGTAGGTAGAAGGAAAAAGAGAGGAGATCATAAAATTTAAAAATAAAAAAATTGAAAATAAAAAATTTAATATTTAGGTTAATTTAAATATGTTAAAATTTCTCAAAAAGGTAATTAATGCAAGAAATTTTTAAAAAAGCGTGGGAAAAAATTAAAAATTCAGATAATATTGTTTTAATAGCTCATATTAATCCTGATGGAGATGCCCTTGGAAGTTCATTAAGTTTATATCCAATTTTAAAAAAAATGAATAAAAAAGTTAAAGTTTACAATGCAACTAAACCTCTTCCAATGTATCTTGATTTTTTGCCTAATTTCAATAAAGTTACAAATCAGCTTCCCAAAAATATAGATTTAATGATTAGTTTTGATTGCGGTAGTTTTGATAGACTTGGTATTGAAGAAAAACCTCCTTTTTTAATTAATATAGACCATCATATTTCAAATACAAATTATGGGGATATTAATATAATAGATCCAAAAGCCGCATCTAGCTCTCAAGTGGTATACAATTTGCTTAAAACAAATAATATCAAAATAAACAAAGAAAGTGCCATATGTCTATTTACGGCACTTGTAACTGATACAGGTAGTTTTCAGTATGAAAGTGTTAATGAAAAAGTTTTTGAATTTGCTGCTGATATGGTAAAAGCAGGAGTGAAACCCGATTTTGTTGCGAAAATGCTTTTTCAAAGAGATAGATTATCTAGATTAAGACTTATTGCAAAAGCATATGATACAATTGAACTTTGCTGCGAGGGAAAAGTGGCATTTGTTGAGGTTACCAAAGAAATGATGGAAATAACAGGCGCAATAAAAGAAGATACTGATACAATTGTAAATTCTGTTAGAGCCATCGCAACAGTAGAAGTTGCGTGTTTGTTAAGAGAAGAAGATGAAGGTATTAAAATTTCGCTTAGAAGTAAAAATTATGCAGATGTTAGCAAAGTTGCAGTAAAATATGGAGGTGGAGGTCATATCAGGGCAGCCGGAGCAACAATAAAAGAATTTGATTTTGAAAAAGTAAAAAATATGCTTAAAGAAGATTTAAAAAAAGTAACAAAGGTTGGTAAATGAAAAAATTATGGATATTATTGCTTGTAGTTATTTTGGGAATTATTGGATATGTCTATTTTTCTCCCTCATTCGAAAGAGTTAAACCAACAATAAAAATTTATACAAATGGATATACCAATTTACAAAAACCTATAAAAATTGAAATTAAAGATCAAAGTGGTATCAGATCTTATCAAGTGATTGCAAAAGGAAACGGCTTTGAAGAAGTAATTGCCAAATCGGCTAATCCAGATTTAGGTAAAGATGTGATATTAAATGTAAAATTACCAAAGATCGATACCAAAAACATACAATTGAGTGTAATTGCAACGGATAAATCCGATTGGCATTTTTTCAGAGGAAATATGGCAAAAAAAAGTGTTGTTTTAACAGTGGATACTACGCCTCCTAATGCGGTTATTATAAATAATTCTTATGCAATAGGAAGAGGAGGAAGTGCAGCAGTTGTAGCTCAAGTTAGAGATAAAAATTTAAAAAATGCTTATATTTTAGTAGATAATAAATATAAATTTAAATTAATTCCTTTTGTAAAAAAAGGTTATTATGTTGCACTTATTGCTTGGCCTTTTAATGAAAATAGTTTTGATGCTAATTTGGTTGCAGTGGATTATGCTGGTAATAAAAGTATTGCTCATATTCCTTTATATTGGAGGACAGGGGGAATATATAAATTGAAAAACAAAAAAATAACAATCAGTGATAATTTTATACAAAATGTAGCTAAAAATGTTTTAATTAAAATGGGAATGAAAGTTCCAAATGATCCTGTTGAAATTTTTAAAATGGAAAATGAAACTTTAAGAAAAATTGATGAAAAAAATATATCAGAAATTACAAGTAAAATTTATGAAAATAAAGTTAATGATTTTTATATTAGAAGATTTAATCCTTTGCCTGGAAGTGCAAAAGAAGCAGGATTTATGGAACTTAGGCATTATTATTATAAAGGAAAAATAATTTCAAAGGCTATTCATAAAGGTATAGATATTGCCAAAATAGAACATGCGAAAGTTTATGCTTCGAATCCGGGAAGAGTAGTGGCGGAAAAATATGAAGGAATTTACGGTAATACACTTTTTCTTTATCATGGCTTGGGACTTTATTCTACATATTCACATTTAAGTCAGTTTTTGGTAAAACCTGATGAAAAAGTTCATAGTGGTGAAGTTATTGCAAAAACTGGCTCAACCGGTGGTGTGTTTGGAGATCATTTGCATTTTGGGGTTTATATACAAGGTATTCCTGTTCAGCCTCTAGAATGGATGGATTCTCATTGGATAAAACTTAATATTTTAAATGTTATTTATGATGCAAAAAGGACTATTCTTAAATGAAACAAAAAACATTAAGAGTATTTGAAGTTGAAGATTTCGAAAAATTAAAAAATATTGTTGAAAAAAAATATGAACTTATAAAAAATTATTTTTTTATGTTAAAAAGTCCGGATATAAATATTCAAAAATATCTTAAAGAAAAAGGTTTAAATTATTTTGTATTGAATTCTGATGAATTTTTTACTTATAAAAAGGAAATATTTCATAATGATTTGCCAAAAATAAAAATAATTGAAAAAGAAATCATTAAATTCAAAGAAAAGAATGTTAAAATTTTTGATAGAATTATACGCAGTGGAGAAGAGATAAATTATGAAGGTGATGTTGTATTTTTAAAAAGAATTAATGATGGTGCCAAAATAGATATAAAAGGCAATGTAATAGTTTTGGATGAAAATAATGGTATAATAAATTGTGAAGGAAAATATATATTAATTATGAAAAACAATTCTCATATTTTTTTTAATAATGACGATTTGGGTGTAATTGATAGACTTACTTTTTTTTATGAAAACAAGAAGGTGGAATTATGAAACAAAGAACAATACGAAAACCTGTTGAAGTGGTAGGTATAGGACTTCATAAAGGAATTCCCGTAAAATTAAGACTTGAGCCTTTAGGGGAAAATGCAGGTATAGTATTTTATAGAAATGATAAGGGAATAAGTATTCCATTAAAACCTGAAAATGTGGTCGATACTAAGATGGCTACAGTTATTGGGAAAGAAAATGTTGTCATTTCAACAATAGAACATTTATTAAGCGCCGTTTATGCGTTTGGAATTGATAATTTAAGAATTATTGTTGATAATGATGAAGTGCCTATTTTAGATGGAAGTGCTAATAGTTTTGTTATGATGATAAAAGAGGCGGGGATAAAAGAACTTGATGAAAATAAAAAATTTTTAAGAATTACAAAAGAGGTTGAAATCAAAGATAACCAGAAATTTGCCAAATTATCTCCTAGTAAGGATATATTATTTGATTTTGAAATATATTTTAATCATCCTCTAATAGGCAAGGAGCGATTTAGATTTGAATTTTCAACTGAAAATTATATAAATCAGATAGCAAGAGCTAGAACATTTGGCTTTTTAAAAGAAGTTCAATATTTAAGAAGTATTGGTTTAGCTTTAGGGGGCAGTTTAGAAAATGCAATCGTTTTGGATGATAATGGTATATTGAATGAAAATTTAAGATATCCAGATGAATTTGTAAGACATAAAATTTTAGATGCAATAGGAGATATGAGCCTTTTAGGTTATAACTTTATTGGTGAATATAAAGCATTTGCAAGTGGGCATCATTTGAATCATCTTTTGACACTAAAAGTATTTGAAGAAAATGCTTATGAAGTTGTTAGTTTTGATGCAGGAATGGAGAAAGCTATTGCAAAAGCCTTCGGTTGATATAGTGGCCATTACGATTTCCTCTCCTTTATTAATAGGAATTTACAAAAATCAAAAATTAATTAAAGTCATTAAAAAAGAAGGTAAAACAAGTGAAATTTTACCTTTAATATTTGATGAAATATTAAAAAACTTTGATGTAAAAAATATAGTTTATACAAAGGGTCCTGGTAGTTATATGGCAATAAAACTTAGTTTTATTTTTTTTAAAACTTTGGAAATAACAAAAAATATTAAACTTTTAGGGGCCGAAGGTTTTGAATTTAATAATAATAAGCCTATTAAAGCAGTTGGAAATACCTTTTTTGTAAAAAAAGAGGGTATAATTTCATTAGAAAAATCAAAAAAAGGGGGGGAGTTTTTTTTGCCTGAGAAAATTGATATTAATAAATTCAATTCAGATGTCTCCCCTTTGTATGTGTTAAATCCGGTGTGAAGGAAATGAATGGTTATTACGGTGCCAGCCACAAGTGCAAATTTAGGCCCGGGTTTTGATACCCTTGGTCTTGCTTTGAATTTAAGAAACGAAATTGAAATTAAGCCTGCCAATTTTACAACGATTGAAATTTATGGTGAAAACGCAGCTTATCTTAAAACACTTAAAAGAAATTATTTTGTAGAAATTTTCAGCGAAATATATAAATATTTGACTGATAAAGAACCTAAATTTTCTTTTAAATTTAATAATAAAATACCTCTAAGTCGTGGCCTTGGAAGTTCATCAGCAGTAATAGTGGCTGCTATTACTGCTGCTTATGAAGCGGCACAGGTGCCTTATAAAAAAGACAAAATAATAAATACTGCGCTAAATTATGAACATCATCCGGATAATATTACTCCTGCGACGCTTGGAGGATTTTGCGTAGCAAAAATTAGGAAAAACAAAGTATATTTTTTAAAAAAATTTATTCCAACATCACTAAGAGCAGTAATTGTAATTCCAAATAAAACTGTATCCACCGCTAAAAGCAGAAATGCTTTAAAAACGCATTATCCAATTAAAGATGTGGTTACAAATATTTCTTCAACAGCTATGATAACAGCGGCTTTTTTTTCGGAAAAATTTGATATTTTAAGGTATGTGGTAGAAGATAAAATTCATCAAGAAGTAAGAATGAAAAATATTCCTGAACTCTTTAGAATAAGGGAAATTGCCCTTAGAGAAGGTGCGTTAATATCAACTCTTAGTGGTAGTGGTTCGACTTTTTTTAATTTAGCATATAAAGACGATGCGTATAACATATATAATTCGTTAAAAGATAATTTTAAAGAGTTTGAAGTTAAAATTTTATATTTTGACAATGTGGGTGTAAAAGTATATAATTGAATGGAAAATGGAAAATGAATAAAGAAAAATTAATTAGAATGTGCGTTGTGTGCAGAAAAAGAGACAAACAATACTCTCTAAATAGGTTGCAATGCATAGAAAACCAGCTGATTAAATTTAGCGGAAAGGGGAGAAGCTTTTATATATGTGATGAGTGTATAAATAGTAAAAAATTTATCAATTTTTTATCGAAAAAATGTAATAAAACAAAAGAGGAAATAAAAAATTTAATTATTCATTTTCCATTTTCCATTTCACAAAAATAAGGAGTTTACTTGAAGTTAAAAATCTCAGAAGTAGCAAAAGAATTAGGATTAAAAAGCAAAGAGGTTGTTGAAATAGCAAAAAAATTAGGTATTAAAGCAACCATAAGAAGCGGGATAGCTCCTTTAGATGCTGCAAAAATAGATGAATATTTAAAAAATGGGGCTAAAATCAAAGAAGAAAAAAAAGAAAAAAAAGAAATTAAAAAATCTGAAAAATCTGAAGAAAAAGAAAAACCTGTAAGAAGAAAAAGAAGAGCTTCTTTTAATGATTTGATTAAAAAAACTCAGCAGGGAATTACTGTTCTTCAGAAAGCTTCTACGCCTAAAGAAGAAAAACCTAAAGAAACACCAAAAGAAAAACCTCAAGAACAAGTTGAAGAGAAAAAAATAAAAAAATCTGTTAAAACTAAAAAAACAAAAAAACCTGTTGCAAAAAAAGAAAAAGAACTTAACATTAATGTTGATTTGGCTGATATGAATGTTATAGAAGAAGAGCAAGTAGAACTTTTGGATTTGTATTTTAACGATATATCCCTTGATGAAGATGAAGAAGAAAAAGTTCAAACAAAAACACAAATAGACAATAAAAAGAAAGCCAAAAAAGAACAGATTAGAAGAAAAAAAATAAAAGAGGAAAAAATTAATAAAACTGCTATTAAAAAGAAAAAGAAAAAGAAAAAAGAAAAAAAGATTGAGATTATTAAAATTCCAAAAGAAGTTAGAGTATATGAATTTGCCGAACTTATAAAAAAGCCTCTTGAGAGTATCATTGAAACATTAAGAGAACTTGGTGAAGAGAGGGATAAAAACGACTTTTTGGGTGAAGAGTATATTGAGACATTAGCCGAAGAATTTGGTGTAAATGTAGAAATTTTTGATCCTTTGGCTGAATTTGATTATGTAAAAAAATATGAGGAAAAATGTCCTGAGGAAGAATTTAATTCACCTCGACCTCCTATTGTTACAATAATGGGACATGTTGATCATGGGAAAACAAGTTTGCTTGATAAAATTAGAAACAGTAGAATTACTGCTAAAGAAGCGGGAGGAATTACTCAGCATATAGGTGCATATATGGTTGAAAAAGATGGCAAAAAAATAACCTTTATCGATACCCCAGGACATGAAGCATTTACAGAAATGAGGGCAAGAGGTGCTCAGGTTACCGATATTGCTATTATTGTGGTTGCTGCAGATGATGGGGTAATGCCGCAGACTAAAGAAGCAATAGCTCATGCACAAGCAGCTGATGTTCCTTTTATAGTAGCGGTAAATAAAATAGATAAACCCCAAGCCAATCCAGATTTGGTTAAATCCCAGCTTGCAGAGATGGGAATTATGCCAGTTGAGTGGGGAGGAGAGTATGAATTTGTGCATGTTTCCGCTCTTACTGGTCAGGGGATAGATGATTTGCTTGAGACTATTTTACTTCAAGCTGAAATGATGGAACTAAAAGCCTCTCCAAAATGTCCGGCAAAAGCCGTAGTTATTGAAAGCAGGCTTGAAAAAGGAAAAGGTCCTGTTGCAACTGTAATTGTAAAAAATGGGACTCTTAAAAAACAAAATAGCTTTGTGTGCGGAAAAACATACGGCAGGGTAAGACTTATTATAGATGATCTTGGTAAACAAAAAAAAGAAGTGCTCCCAGGTGAGCCGGCTGAAATCACCGGATTTGATGAAGTTCCATATGCAGGGGATACATTAGTTGCAGTAGAATCTGATAAAGAGGCAAAAGAAACGGCAGAAAAATGGAAAACTTATTTAGAAGAAAAAGAAAAATCAAAAACCACAAAAGCAACTCTTGAAGATTTACAAAAATTGATATTAGAGGGTGAGCTTAAAAAATTGCCTGTAATAATTAAAGCTGACACGCAAGGAAGTGTAGAAGCTATTAAAGGAAGTCTTGCAAAACTTCAAAATGAAGAGGTGAAGGTTAATGTAATTCATTCAGATGTAGGTGCTATAACGGAAAATGATGTAATTTTGGCAAAAGCGAGCGAGCCTACGGCTATTATATTGGGATTTAATGTCAGGCCTACAAGTGGGGCTAAAAACAAAGCCAAACAAGAAGCCGTTGAGATTAGAACATATTCTATAATTTATGATTTAATTGATGATATTAAAGAATTATTGAGCGGACTTATGACGCCAAAAATAAAAGAAATTGTAACAGCAACTATTGAAGTTAGAGAAACGTTTAATGTTCCAAAAGTTGGAATGGTTGCAGGATGTTATGTGCAAGATGGAGTAGTTCACAGAGGGAATTTTGTCAGAATTATTAGAGATGGTGTTGTAATATATGATTCAAAATTAGCAAGTCTTAAAAGATTTAAAGACGATGTCAAAGAAGTGGGCAAAGGTTTTGAGTGTGGTATAATGATTGAAGGATTTAATGATATTAAAGTTGGGGATATTCTAGAAACCTATCAAAAAATAGAAGAAAAAGCCACTTTCGAATAATCTTCTTTTTTCTATTTCCATCAATAAAATATGCTATAATTAATAAAAAGGATATAAATGGGCAAAAGTATTAAAGTCCAGAGAAAAGAGTCAATATTAAAAGAAGTAATTCCGGAAGCTCTTTCTCAAATGAATGATAATAGAATCAATTCTTTGAGCGTTGTAGATGTTGTATGCTCTCGTGATGGTAGTGATGCAAAAGTTTATCTTGAAAAAAGCTATCTAAATAAAGATGAACAAAAACAATCTCTCAAACAATTAAAACAAGCACGTGGACATATTCAAAATTATACCCTTAAAGCGACTGGATGGTATAAGGTTCCGAATTTAAGTTTTACTTTTGATTCTCTTTTGGAACACGAAAACAAAATGGAGGAACTTTTTGAAAAAATAAAGGCAAAAAATGAAACTGAATGAAATTATTAAAAATATAGTGGAAGATAATGGCTGTGAATTATATGATATTGAAATAACACAAGAAGGTGAAAATAAGTTTTTCAGAGTTTATATTACAAAACCCGGGGGAGTGAATTTGGATGATTGCGAAGTAATAAACAATTTGCTCTCACCTATATTTGATATTAAAGAGCCTATTAAAGATAAATATTTTTTGGAGGTTAGCTCACCAGGGATTGAGAGAAAACTTACAAAAAAAGAGCATTTTGAAAAAAGTATTGGTGAAAATGTGAAAGTTACTACAAATGAAGGTAAAAAAATAAAAGGTCAGCTTAAAAGTTTTAACGGTGAAATTGCAGAGATTGGAAAAGAAAAGGTTAATTTTAATGATATAAAAAAAGCCAAAACCTATGTAGATTGGAATACATATAATTTTAAAGACAATTGATGCTTTTAGATTTAGCTATTCAAAAAGCCTGGAAATATCAGTTTTTAACTTATCCAAATCCAGCGGTTGGAGCTAGTTTGATTGTAAAAAACTCTCTTTTTGTATCATCTCATAAAAAAGCTGGAGAGCCTCATGCGGAAGTTAATGTTCTATGGGAGGCTTTTAGAGCTTTTCATAAAACCCCTAATTTATCCACTTCAGAGAAAATTCACAAATATTTAATCAAAAATCATAATAATTTTTTTAATGATGCTGTGTTAGCAGTTACGCTTGAGCCATGCAGCCATATTGGCAAAACTCCATCTTGCGCTAATTTATTAAAAATTTTAAAACCCAAAAAAGTAATTATCGGCTGGCTTGACCCAATTAAATCTCACAGCGGAGGAGCGGAAATACTTAAAAATGCAGGAATTGAAGTTGAAGTAAAAAATGATAAAAGATGTTTTGATTTAATTGAGCCTTTTATCAAATGGAATAATGATAGATTTATATTTTTTAAACTTGCCCAAACTCTAAACGGAGTAATAAAAGGCGGATATATAAGCTCTAAATCTTCATTAA
>CAZIBT010000005.1:0-17455 GCA_964537435.1 uncultured Nautiliales bacterium
ATTGATTTGCAAACAAAATAAATGGCAAAAAATATAAAATTTTTTTCATTTAAAACCTTTTTTATAAAATTATATCAAATCAACATAAAAATAAAATTCAATCTCAGGAAAATTTTTAAATAAAAATTCTTCTATTTTTCTTTGAATTTCTGCGGCTTGTTTTTCATTATGGGCTGCAAATACGATAGCAATGCTAGCTTCTTTTGAATATTCTCCTGAAATATCAAGAATTGAAACATTAAATTTTTTTAGTCTACTTTTAATTGAATTTATAATTTTGCGGCGGTCTTTAAGTGAAAATACAAAAGGAAGTTCAAAATCTGCTATAATATTTACTATTACCATTTTATTCACCAATAAATAAGTGTAATTTTAGAATAATTTTATCTTTAGTTATTTTTCTTTACATTCATTGCAAATACCGTAAATATAAAGCTCTTTTTGGGTATTAGGATATGTTTTATTAATTTCTTTTTTTACAACATCGCTAAAAGGCACATCTTCAACTTTTCCGCATTTTTTACATATGAAATGTGCATGGGGGTCTTTTTTTAGTTCAAATTTTGGTTTTTGATGAAGACATACTTCACAAATAATTCCTTCATTTTTCAGGGCATTAATATTTTTATAAATAGTAGCAAGAGAAATACTCGGAAAAGAGTCTTTTATTTTTTCATAAATTTCCTCTATACTTGCGTGTCCTTTGAGTTCTAATTCTTTAAGGATTGCCAATCTTTGAGGGGTTACTTTAAGTTTCGATTCTTCCAAAAAATTTTTCAGATCTTTCATTTTTGCCTTTCTTTTCTTTTTCCAAAACCCAAAAATTAGACTTTAAAAAAAGAAAAGAAGAAATTAAGAGTTTTTAAACGCTTTTACCATTTCCTCTATTGTTTTTATATCGTTTTCATCTACTAAATCTTCAATCGTTACATATGCACCTACATTTCCGGTCATAGGTTCAACATCTGTATTAACTGGAAGCGTTTTTTTGCCAGGTTTCCAGTTTGCAGGACAAACTTCTCCAGTTTTATATGCATGTTGATGAGCAATAATTTGTCTAACGAATTCTTTTACATTTCTACCAACCGGTGGAGCTTGAACTTCTTCAGCCACTATTTGACCATCAGGATTTATTAAAAATCTACCTCTTAATGCAAGTCCGGCACCTTCGATTAGAACACCGAATTTTCTGCTAATTTCACCTGTTGGATCTTGTGCAATTGTTAGTTTAAGATCTTTTAGCAAAGGTTCTGTTTCTACAAATCTTTTATGAGAAAATTTAGTATCTGTTGAAACAGCCAATACTTCAACACCTAGCTCTTTTAAGAAAGGTAAAGCTGCATTCATAGCGGCAATTTCAGTCGGACATACGAATGTAAAATCTGCTGGATAAAAACAAACTACTGTCCATTTTCCTTTATAATCATCGCTACTAACTTCTGTATAATGGCCACTCTCGGCATTATAAGCTTCTGCTTTAAATTCAGGCATTTGTTTTAAAACCAATACGCCCTCTTGTGTTTTAATTTCTTCCATATTTTTCTCCTTTTGAATGATTTTTTCTTCTGTTTGAACTGCACTCATATCTTTTTCGCATGCCATATTGGCCTCCTATAATTTTTTTCACAACAAAATTATAATCAATTAAAATTTATTTGTCAAGGAAAAAAAGGAAAAAAGGAAAAAATTTTTCCACTAGAATATTTTATCCAATTCTATATTATAAAAAAGATTTGGATGTTCAAGTTTTATTTTATTTATAACTTCATTTATATTAATTTCGGGATTTTTTTTCATCTCTTCCAAAACAACAGCTTTTACATCGTCATAATCAATTGGAAACTCACTAAGTATCGCTTTTTCCAGTTTAAGTTCGAAATTTTCTTTCATAAGTTTTTTTATCATTTCCATTATTTTTAAATATTCATCAATATCTAAGACAGCTTTTATTTTATCTTTAACTTCCATAACCCACAAATCACTATTTAAATCACCCTCAACTACTTCGATGTCTTTACATTTTACAATTGTTTTAGAATTTAGTTTTTGTGCTGTTTCAACCAAACCATCAATCCTTTCTGAGCGTGTAGTCTGTTTTCCGCTTCCGTAAATATTACATCTGCAAACTTTTCAAAAACATCTTCGCTTACTTCATATCCTCTATAAGCTGGCAAACAATGCATAAATATAGCATCTTTTTTTGCCAAAGTCATTAAGCTGTTATTAACTTCATATCCTTCAAAATCTTTAATTCTTTTTTCTTTTTCCTCCTCTTGTCCCATACTCACCCATGTATCCGTAACAACCACATCTGCATTCTTAATAGCCTTTTTTGGATCACTTAAAATTTCTATTTTAGTTCCGCTTTTTTCAGCCTCTTTAAAAGCTATCTCTTTTATTTTTTCATTAACCTCATACCCTTTCGGAGTGGCGATTTTTAAATTAAATCCTAGTTTTGAGGCCAAAACCATCCAAGAATGAGCCATATTATTTCCATCTCCTACATAAGCCACAGAGGTTTTCGAAGGATTGCCAAAATCAAATTTATTAAATTCTATCATTGTAAGCAAATCCGCAAGCAGCTGAACTGGATGACAAAGATCGGTTAAACCGTTTATAACCGGAACTTTTGAATATTTTGCAAATTCTTCGATTCTCTCTTGTCCAAATGTTCTTATCATTATCAAATCAACCATTCTAGAAATAACTCTTGCTGTATCTTTAAGCGGCTCACCCCTGCCTAATTGTATATCACGACTACTTAAAAAAAGCCCATTTCCGCCAAGTTGATTAATCCCTACTTCAAAAGAAACTCTTGTTCTGGTTGAGCTTTTTTCAAAAATCATTGCAAGCTGGTTGTGTTTTAAATAAGGTTTAAAAATACTTGCTTTAGTCTCTTTTTTTATTTGAATCGCTAGATTAATAATTTCTTTTATTTCATTTTTACTAAAATCTACTAACCATAAAAAATGTTTCAATTTATATCCTTTAATTTATAAATAAGAATTTAAGATATAATTTTATCAAAAAAAGGAGATTTTTTGGAAATTTCTAACATAGCTTCTCTTCCTACAAAATACGGAAATTTCAAAATACAATCATTCAAAGAGGACAATAAAGAACATCTAGTAATTTTTACACCTAAAATTCCTGAAATTCCGATAATAAGAATTCATAGCGAATGCCTAACGGGAGACGCTCTTGGGAGTTTAAAATGCGATTGTGGGGAGCAGCTTCAATACGCACTAAAACTTATAAACGAAAAAGGGGGAATGGTCATATATTTAAGACAAGAAGGCAGAGGCATAGGGCTTTTTAACAAAGTAAATGCATATCATTTACAGGACAAAGGTTTTGATACAGTTGAAGCAAATCATCAGCTAGGATTTGAGGCAGATATGAGAGACTTTTCTATTGTGGAAAAAATTCTAAATCATTTTAATATAAAAAAAATAAAACTTTTAACAAACAATCCGCAAAAAATATTTACCTTTAAAAAAATAGAAGTAATTGAAAGAATTCCTATTAAAATAAATTCAAATCCTTACAATGAAAATTATCTAAAAACAAAAAAAGAAAAATTAGGCCATCTTTTATGATAGAAAAAAGGAAGATGGAAGTAGATAAAATAAATATAAAGTTCCAAGTTCCAAATTTAAAAAAAACAAATACACAAATATATAAATCATCAAATATGGAGAATAGAAAATGGAGAATGAAAAATTTGAGAAATTTGCAAACGAACTTTTAAAATGGAACAAAACGCATAAATTAACCAATTATAATACAAAAGAAGAAATATATGAACAAATAAAAGACACTTTGTTTCCTCTTGAAAAAATAAAAAATAAAAAAAGCGCCATAGACATTGGAACAGGTGCCGGATTTCCCGGAATTATCCTTGCAATTGCAATGCCTAAGTGTCAATGGTATTTGGTAGAACCTTTAAAAAAAAGATATTCATTTTTAAATTATCTCAAAATCCTGCTTAATTTAAAAAACACAAAAATAATTCCTAAAAGATTGGAAAATGCAAATATCCCAAAAGCTGAACTTATTACAAGTAGAGCAGTTATGCCAACAAATCAAATATTAAATATCGCAAAACCGTTTATACAAAAAAATGCTACAATACTTTTATATAAAGGCTCAAATGTTTTTGAAGAATTAAATGGAATAAATGCAAATATAATAACAAATAAAAATAGAAATTATGTTTTTATACATCCAAAGGATATAAAATGGGAAAACTAATATTTACGATTGTAATAATATGGGCAATATATTATTTTTTCTTCAAAGAAAAAAAAACTCTAAAACAAAAAAAAGAGAGCAAAAAGAACGAAAATAAAGATTTGATAATGTGTGATAAATGCAAAACATTTGTTCCTGAAGATGAAATAATCAAAATAGATGGAAAAAATATATGCAAGGAGTGTTATGATAATCTTAAATGAACCTTTTAGTTATGAAAAATTTATAAATGCAAAAACATTGGAAGATATTAAAAACTCTCCTTCAAATTCAACACTGATATTCGATTATTGTGAAAGTTCGCTTAGTATTTATGAATTTTGCAAAAACAACAATATTCCTTACGCTGTAAAAGTAAACAATATTAAAGAGCTTATTTTCGTATCAAATCTTAAAGCAAAATATATTTTTACCGATAGTTTTGAAAATGCAAAAATATTTCAAAAGATTGCAAATGAATATCTTTTGGATACAAAAATTATACTTTTAATAAAAAGTTTTGATAAAATTGAAGAAATTGTTTTATACGGAATTGATGGAGTTAAATTAAAGGAGAATAAATGAGAACACCCAAAGTTACCCCAATAGAAAAAGAAATTTTTTTAAAAGAAGAAGATTTTATCGTATCAAAAACAGATCTTAAAAGCAGAATATTATACGGAAATAAAATTTTTATAGAAATAAGCGGCTATTCCGAAAAAGAATTATTAGGAGAATTTCACAATATTCTAAGACATCCAGATATGCCAAGATGCGCCTTTAAAATTTTGTATGATCATATAGAAAACAAAAAAGAATGGTTCGGATTTGTTAAAAATTTAAGAAAAGACGGAGGTTATTATTGGGTTTTTGCAAATATTTCACCAACTCTTGATCAAAATTTCAATATAATCGATTACTATTCCGTTAGAAGAAAACCAAGGGATGGATTTAAATCAATAATAGAACCTTTATATCAAAAATTAAAAGCAATAGAAGAAACAAACGGAATGGATGCCTCTTTGCAAGCTGTGGAAGATTTGCTAAATTCAAAAGGAATGAGTTTTAACGAACTTATGATAAAAATACAAAAAGGAATAATCAATGAACTATAAAATACTTGGATGGATAAATGTAATTATAGCAATTTTAATTGTAATTTATGGATTTTACGCAAAAGACTATATTTCTGGCGGACTTGGAATTTTGATTTTGTTAAGTGGAGGTTATTTGATTTTTCAAAAAGAAGAAAAAGAAAATTATGATTTAATTCAAAAAATAAAAGAAGTAATTAAAAACGCAGCTAAAGGAAATTTTGAAAAAAGAATTACAAACATTGACCCCAATGACCCTTATTATGACTTAGCGTGGGCTGCTAACGATTTACTAGACCAGCTTGAAGCGTTCCAAAGAGATATTGCCGAATCAATAAACGCAGCCAAAAACGGAATAGATTACAGAGACATTGCCCCTCAAGGTTATAAAGGGCAGTTCCGCACAACCGTAAATATTATAAACGAAGCTGTTAAATCAATCTCTATTGCCATTAAAGAACAGGCTAGAAGCGAATTGTTTATTACGCTCAATAACTTAGGAGGAGGAGTTAAAAATCAACTTACAGACATTAAAAATTCTTTTGATGAAAAATTAAAACCTTTTATGTTAAAAATTGATGAGCTCTCAACTTATATCTATGAAGGAGCAAATGATGCTTCCATAAAAATAGAAAACCTTGCCAAGGTTTTAAACGAACTTATAGAATTTATAGCACATACAAACGAATCAATAAATATGCTTTATAATAGAGCCGAAGAAATAGGTAAAATTGTCGAGTTAATAACCGATATTGCCGATCAGACAAACCTACTTGCCCTAAATGCAGCAATAGAGGCTGCAAGGGCGGGAGAGCATGGAAGAGGTTTTGCTGTAGTTGCAGATGAGGTTAGAAAACTGGCTGAAAGAACTCAAAAAGCAACAAGCGAAATTTCAATAACCATTAAAACTCTCCAACAAGAAACAAGTGAAATACAATCAAATTCAGAAAAAATTACCAATATGGCAGTAACTTCCAAAGACGATGTAATGGAAGTTGAAAATCAAGTTATGAAATTCAAAGATAATTCCCTTGAAAATAAAAAAAATGTAGAAATGGCACAAACAAGAATGTTTATGAATTTGGTAGAAATATCCCATCTTTTATATAAATTAAATGCTTTTGAAGCGGTTGTTGAAGAAAAAGAAATTGAAAGAATTGACGATAAATCTTGTGAATTTGGCAAATGGCTTGCAAATACAGATACCATCAAAAATTTCGGATGTTTCCCTGAATACAAAAAAATAAAAGATGACATTCACAAAAATATTCATAAAATCATAAATAATATCCTTGAATGCACCATTAATAAAAACTGTTTAAAAAATAAAAATGAAATAATTCAAAAATTTAAAAATGCAGAAGAAAATTCACAAACTTTAACAAAATTATTAGACATTTTATTTGAAAAATATACTGAACATCCATGCGAATAAAATTTGATTTTTTTCTTTTACTTTTAATTATTCCTTTTATTTTTATTTCTCTTTTTTTGATAAATGAAATATCCCATACTCTCTTTATAAAAGAGCTTATTTATGTGTGTATAGGTTTTTTTATTTTTTTTATAATCTATTTCATTCCTATTAGAAAATTACTTTGGATAATACCTTTAATTTACTGGTTCAATGTATTATTACTTTTATTTGTGGATTTTTTCGGTATTAAAATTTTAGGTGCTAGAAGATGGATTAAAATACCTTTAACCCATATAACAATTCAACCTTCTGAATTTATGAAAACAACACTTTTACTTATGCTTGGCTATTTAATTTACAAAAATCCTCCAAAACCTGTTTATAATTTAAAAGAATTTTCAAAATTTAGCCTCTATATTATAATTCCCTCTATTTTAATATTAAAAGAACCTGACCTTGGAACAGCACTTATTTTGATAATTATAGGATTTGGAATATTATTTTTAATAGGGGTTGATAAGAGAATATGGATAGGACTTGGTATTATAGGAATTTTAATAACTCCTGTTTATTATAAATATTTTATGAAGGATTATCAAAAAAAACGAATAGAAAATTTTCTAAATAAACCCAGTTATCATGTTAGACAATCTCTTATTGCAATTGGAAGCGGTGGTTTAAAAGGAAAAAACAAAAACGACGCAACACAGACAAAACTAAAATTCCTTCCTATTGCAAGCAGTGATTTTATTTTTGCTTATTACGTAGAAAGATTTGGATTTTTAGGTGCTATAGGTTTGATTTTTTTATATTTTTTATTAATTTATTACCTTTTGGATAAAGCCAAAGGTCTAAAAGATGATTATTTTGCAAAAGTTATGTTTGCAGGGGTGGGAATTATGATATTTATCTATTCATCTGTAAATATGGCAATGACAATGGATCTTGCACCAGTTGTCGGGGTTCCTCTACCAATGATAAGTCATGGAGGGACAAGTTTTATTAATTTTATGATACTTTTTGGCATTTTGGAAAATTTAGTTTCAAGAAAAGATTTTTTACATACTCATGGCGTAAAATAAGTTCCAACTTCCTAGTTACAAGTAATTATGAATTTAATATTTAATATTAAAAACTACGCACTGCACAATACACACTTATCACAATGAATTTTTTATCTCTAAAAGTTTTTCAATGCTTTTTTTCAAATCGACATTTTCAATAACAAAATCGGCCTTTTTTGTTTTATAAACCCTGTCATAATATTCCAAAAGCATAATTTCGGCTACTTTTTTTAAATTTGCATTATTATAACTTTCAATTAGTCTTTCGTATGTTGATTTTGAAATAAATTTTTTCAATTTTTCAAGATTATTATAAAAACTTTCCTTATTAATATTTCCATAATATTTAATTATCCTCTCAATTCTTTTCTCTAGTGGAGCTGTAATTTCAATCTGAATACCCTCCTCCATTCTTTTTTTTAGCGAACCAGGAATTATAAGTTTGCCTATTTTAGAGCTTTCTGCTTCAATAAAAATATATTCATTTTTATCTATTTTTCTAAAATGTTCAAAAAGCATATTTTCAAACATTTTTTGACTTGGCTGCTCTCCTTTATTTCCAAATGTGCTGCCGTAATGGTTTGCAAGTTTTTCAAGATCAATTGAAGGGGAAAGTTTTTGTATAAGCTCACTTTTACCACATCCGCTATTTCCTCTTAATACAATAAATTTTTTATGCGGCAAATTTCGGAAATAATCGCTAACATAACTTCTATATGCTTTATACCCTCCTTTTAACCTAAAAACATTTAAATTAAGCTGAGAGAGTATTGTATATAATGATTCAGAGCGTTTACCGCCTCTTGAACAATAAATTAATATTTTTTTCCCATATAAATCCCCTACATTTTCAAGCTGATTTGCAATATTTCTTAAAATATACACAAGCCCCTTTTTTGAAGCTTCTTTTTTTGAAATTTGTTTATAAATATAACCTATTTGGGCATGCTCATCGTTATTTAAAACATAAAAATTTTTAGCATTTGGAATATGTGATTCTTCATATTCTCTCGGACTTCTTACATCAAAAATAATATCAAAATTTATTTTTAAATATTCGTTTATATCAATCAACATTTATTACCTCAACTTCCAAAGCTTTAAATCTTGCCGTTTCGGTTTTATGATCCCCCTCATCCCCAAAAAGAAAATTGATTTTGTTTTTTGCAAAATGGAAAGTGCTAAATATAGTATAAGGTCTTACTTTTTTAGTGAATTTTACTTTTAACACTCCACTTTCTCCATAAATAGATTTTAATTTAACAAATTCTCCTATTTCTTTTTTATGAATTTCATTTATTAAAACAATATCATCACCGTATCTTTTATTTAGCCTTTCGCTTTTGTTTGTCTGAACCGCATTATTATACTGCGCAAGTGCCCTACCTGTATTTAGATACCATCTTTTTTTACCTTCAATTAAATCCTTAACTTCTCCTCTTAAATGATATTTATGGTAATGAAAATGTCCCTTTCCATCGGAAGTTGAAAATCTTTTCAAATGCAATATTGGAGAATCGCTTCCGTTTTTTTTAATCGGCCATTGTAAAGGATTTTTTTTAAGCAGTTTATATGTAGCACCTTCAAATCTTGAAACCTCTTTTTTGCAAGCGTCAAAAACTTCTTCGCTGGAATTAAAATTAAATTCACCCTTTATTTTGTTCTCAATCGCCTGAATAACTTCCCAATCATCTGGCAGAGAAGTTTTAATTAAAGGATTACTTAAATGAAGACGCCTTTCTGCATTAATATAAACTCCCGTTTTTTCATAAGCGCTTTTTACTCCAAATATAATATCTGCTCTTTTTGTTATTTCGTTTTTCATAACCTCCATCACCATCAAAAATTCCAATTCTTCAAAAGCTTTATGAATCTTGTTTTGATTAGGGTGAATATGGAGTATATCCTCTCCCATATTTAAAACAGCTTTAATTTTTCCTTTTAAAATATTTTCTATAATTTCAGGTGTCATAAAACCGATATTCTTTTCATCTGGTCTTATATAATCAGGCAAAAAATAAGGCAGACATCCGACATCACAGGCTCCTTGAACATTGTTTTGTCCTCTTAATGGCAAAACACCAGCACCTTTACCAAAATGTCCCCCCATCATAGCCAAATTACTTATTGCATTTACAGCTTCGCTTCCATCAAGATGTTCTGTAATCCCAAGTCCCCAAATAAATACGGTTTTATTTTTTAAAAGCTTAGCAATTTTTTCAATCTGAATTTTTATATTCTCAAACCCTGGTAAATTTAAAAAGAAATTTTTATGACATTTGTGTTTTAAAATATTTTCTTTATATTCATTAAATTTAGCGCATCTGTTTGTTATGAATTCTCTATCAACATAATCTTTTTCAATAAACTCCCTTGCCAAAGCATTTAAAAATAGCAAATTGGATTCTAAAGGCAAAATGACCTTAATATCTGCAAATTTCATTAAAGGAATTTCTCTAACATCAACAACTATAAGTTTAGCACCATTTCTTTTTGCTTTGATTATTCTATTGGCAACTATTGGATGAGCTTGGGTGGTATTTGAACCTATTACAAAAATTGTTTTGGCATTATAAATTTCATCAAACCCTACACTACTAGCTCCTTCTCCTATACTCATTTTAAGCCCGCTAAGACTTGGAGAGTGGCAAACCCTAGCACAATTATCCACATGTGGAGTTTTTAAAATTTTTCTTGCAAATCTTTGAAAAAGCCATGCGCTTTCAATATTTGTCCTAGCTCCGCCTATTGCTGCAATTGAATACGAATCGTATTTTGAAATAATTTCTTTTATTTTCCATGCGGCTAAATCAACTGCCAAACTAAAAGGTGCTTCATAAAATTTATCGTCATATTCCATTAAAGATGCAATTCTAACTTGCAAATCAAACGGCATATTATTGGCATTTTTTTCTATAAATTTATAACTTACAAAATGTTTACTTATTCGCTCATTTAAAAATTCATATCCGTATTTGCCTTTAATACAAAGCTCACCTCCGCTTGAAATGCCATTTTTTACTGGTTTTATCTTTTTAATTTTGCCGTTTTCAATTTCGGCTTCTATTTCACACCCAACACCACAATATGTGCAAACTGATTGTATTTTATTCACCATTTTCCATTCTCCATTTATTCTAAAATATCTGATTTTGCATATTTTTTCAATATTTTTCTTTTTAAATTTTCCGGTAATAATATAAAAAGTTTAATTGCATAATAAAATCTCAAAGGAAAAGGATTGAAAAATTTTCCTTTTTCGATAATCCTTACAATTTTTTCCGATGCTTTATCTAAATCCATCAAAAATGGCATATAAAAAGTGTGATTTTTCGTCATATCTGTTTTTATAAACCCCGGCAAAATCAAAACAACATCAACTCCCGCATAATAAAGACTTTCGGCATATGAATTAAGCGCTCTTTTGCTTGCACTATATCCAAGAGAGGTCGGAGCCCCAAATAAAGATGCAAGAGATGAAATAAAAACAAGCTTTGAACTTTTAAAATCAATATATTCTAAAAGTGCATGAATTGAAAGCAAATTTACATCGAACACTTTTTCGAACGCTTCCAAAGGCGGAAAATCACTTGAATGCGGAGTTGATATCCCAGCATTTAATATAATAAGATCAAATTTAACACCGCTTAATTTTTTGCTTATTTTTCTAACTTCTTCCAAATTACTCAAATCGCATATAAAATATTTATCGCATACTTCTTTTAATTTTCTCTCATCCCTTGCAATTCCCCAAACTTCATATCCCAAACGCTTATAATATTTTGCCAAACTTCTTCCAATACCCCTGCTTGCACCCGTTATCAAAATTTTCAAAATTTTCCTTTTTTGATAAGATTTTAGCAAAAAAAGGTATTAAATGTTTATAATCTCCAAAATAATTACCGCCTTTTTATTACCTCCGGGAATATTTGTAATAATTTTATTATTGCTCGCCTTAAAATCAAAATATAAAAAATTATTAATTTTTTTTGCTATTTTTATATGGATAATTTCAACAAAACCTATTAGTAATTTACTTTTATATCCGCTTGAAAACATAAAACCACTTAATAAAAAAGCCCCATTTGTTGTAGTGCTTGGGGGAGGAATTGTAAATAAAGATATTTTCAAATCATCCCCACATCAATTTAAAAGAGTGGTTTATGGAGTTATTATCGCCAAAAAAAACAATATTCCTTTAATTTTTACAGGAGGAGGCGTAGGAAATGAGGCAAATGCAGTTAAACACGATATAAATTATCTGGAAAAATCTTTTAATTTCAAAATAAAAACCTTTTTCGAAAACAAATCCAAAAACACTAAACAAAACGCATATTTCACGTCAAAATTGTTTCAAAAGCATCATTTTAAAAAGAAAATATATTTAGTTACAAGCGCTTTTCATATGAAAAGAGCAATAATTGATTTTAAAAAGGCTGGGTTCAAAGTAATTCCTAAACCGACAGATTTTTTAAGCAATTACCATTATGTTTGGTATGATTTTTTACCTTCAATGGATTATTTATACAAAACATACCTTGCATTACATGAATATTTGGGAATTATTAAAGCTAAATTTTTAGATTAAATTCCCAAACATTTATCAATTATTTATTTTCAATAAATTTAATAATCTCCTCTTTAATTTCTTCTTTATTTATAACTGTTTCGTTTGCCACTTCTTTTTCAAAAAGCTCCAAAATCATTTCAGGTGCTTTTTCATTTAAATGAGCTTCAATATAAGCAATGGCATCCTTATCACTGATTGATTTTGTATCATCACTTTCGGCAACTTCTCTATTTACATCTTCACCCGTTAGGGCATAATAGATACTAGGGGCAAATTTTGTCCATTCGGCCGTTGAATAGATAATTGTTTTTTTATCTCCTATTTCGCCTTTTTGTTTTAAATATTCGAAAGCCTTAACGGCTGTTGCCGTATGAGGATCCATTAGATAATATTTTTCTTTGGCGTATCTTTTTATTATTTCCTCGCATTCCCCATCTGTCGCAAAATCTGCAATGAAATCTTCTTTGATTTTTTCCAGTTCCTCTTTACTAAGTTCAAAATATCCTTCTTTTTCAAGAGAGTTCATAAGTTCTATTGTCCTTTTCTCTCCAAATTTATCAAAAAGCATTCTCTCAACATTGCTGGATTTGAGTATATCCATTGCAGGAGAGATTGTTTTAATAAGTCTTTTGTCTCTTAAATCATATTTTCCATATGTTATAAGTTCGTAAAGAATATTATTTTTATTTGATGCTATTACTATTTTTTCAATCGGTAAGCCCATTTTTTTGGCATAATAAGCCCCAAGTGCATTTCCAAAATTTCCACTTGGAATAACTACATCTATTTTCTCACCAAGTTCTATTTCATACGAGCTTAAAAGCTTAATATAAACCCAAAAATGATAAATAATCTGAAAAATAATTCTTCCAAAATTAACAGAATTTGCAGCTGAGAGTTTAATATTGTTTTTTTTCAGAACTTCTCTAAAATCCTCATCTTTAAGCAAATTTTTTAGAGCACTTTGAGCATCGTCAAAATCTCCTAAAATACCTAAAACTTTTTCGTTTTTAGCATCGGTTGTAACCATTTGAAGTTTTTGAACCTCGCTCGTTCCGCCATGAGGATATATACATACAACTTTTATATTTTCCCTGTTTTCAAATGTTTTAAGCGTTGCAGGACCAGTATCCCCGCTTGTAGCCGCTAAAATAAGATAATTTTCATCTCTTTTTTTAGCCAAAGCAGATAAAATTATTCCAAAAGGCTGAAGCGCCATATCCTTAAATGCTCTCGTAGGCCCATGCCAAAGCTCTCCTACATAAAAATCCTCCAAATTAACTAATGGAACCACATCCTCAACATCAAAATTTCTAAGATAAACATAAAGAGATTTTTCAATCAAATCATTATCCAAATCAACTTTGAATTTTTTTAAAATACTTCTTGCAATGTGTCTATATGTTTTCGTTCCCAAATCGTCAAAAAATTTCAAAAGATATTTTTCATTTATTTTAGGAAATTTTTCTGGCACATAAAGCCCTCCATTTGGAGCTGCTGGATTTAAAATAACTTCAGAAAAATTCTTTTTTTCCTCAGTCCCACGAGTTCCGATAAATTTCATCTCAAACCTTTTTGCTGTAATTATATCAAATTGGTATATTAGTAATTAGTTATTAGTTAACTGGGTAATTTGTAAAATATTATATTTAATTAACAACTCATCAATACATAATTTATATTGTATAATTTCACAAAAAAGGCTTAAATTGACCATCTTTCATATTCACAGCGATTATTCCCTGCTTCATTCATCCTTAAAACTAGAAGAGCTAATCCCTACAGCCAAAAAAAGAGGGTTTAATACTCTTGGAATAACAGAGCTTAATAATATGTTCAGTGCTATAGAATTTTATCAATTATGCCTTAAAAACGACATAAAACCCATTATCGGAAGCGATGTTTTAATTGAAAGAGAAGGAAATTTAAATAGACTCATTCTAATCGCTATGAATAAAAATGGATATGATAATCTGATGTATTTAAGTTCTATTTCTTATCTTTATCATATGAAAGGCGACAAAGCAATTATTCCTTATGAAGAAATTGCAAAAAATCAGGAAGGTTTGGCTATTATTTTGCCAATGTTTGAAAGTGAAATAGGAAAAGAGCTGAATTTTCTCAATGAAAAAAATGCATATACACTAAAAGGAGAAAATAAAGCTAAAGAATTAGCCGAAATTTACAAAAATGATTTTCAAAATATTTATTTGGAACTCAGAAAAGATAGTTTTGAAGAAAACTTTTTAATTCCACACTTTTATGAATTTGCAAAAAAAACAGACATTAAACCAATAGCATCTGCAAATATTTTTTATCTTAACAAAACCGATTTTTATTATAAAGACGCCCTTGAATGTATTGAAAGCAACAAACTATATGATGATATACACAGAAGTATTCATTTGGGAGAATTTTATTTAAAAACTAAAGATGAATATTTAAAAGCATTTGAAGAATTTCCAGATGCAATTCAAAACAATATAAAACTTTTTTCAAAAATAGAGCTTGAAATTCCGCTTGGAAACCCTACTCCTCCTACTTTTAAATTCACAAAAGAGTATGCAAAAAAAGAAGGATTAAATATAAAAAGCGATGTTGAGTATTTTGAATATAAGTGCCATCAGGGACTTGAAAAAAGATTAAAAAAAATACCTCCTGAAAAACACGAAGTTTATAAAAAAAGACTTGAATATGAAATAAACATCATAAAACAGATGAAATTCCCAGGATATATGCTTATAGTTTGGGATTTTATCAATTACGCAAAAGACCCAAGCCGACATTTAAGACCCACTGGCTTTAAAATACCGGTTGGTCCTGGACGTGGGAGTGCTGCTGGAAGTTTGGTTGCATATGCACTTGAAATAACCAATATAGACCCTATAAAATATGGGCTTTTGTTTGAGAGATTTCTAAATCCTGAGAGGGTTTCGATGCCAGATATTGACGTTGATATATGTCAGGAAAGAAGAGAAGAGGTAATCGAATATGTCCAAAAAAAATATGGATATGAAAATGTAGCGCAAGTCGTTACATTCGGTTCGCTCCTTGCAAAAGGAGTGTTAAGGGATATTGCTAGAATTTTCGGAATTGATTATTCAACAGCAGATAAATTCGTTAAATTAATACCAGATCAGCTTGGAATTACCTTAAAAAAAGCAAAAGAACTTGAGAGCAAAATAGTAGAAATTATAAATGAAGAACCAGTTTACAAAAGACTTTATTCTTATGGAGAAGCCCTTGAAGGAATTAAAAGGAATACCGGTAAACACGCTGCCGGAGTTGTTATAAGCGATGAGCCTCTGTGGAAAAAATCACCTCTATACAAGCAGGATGAAACAGACACATTTCATACAACCCAATATTCTCTTAATTATCTAGAACCTGTTGATTTGATTAAATTCGACTTTTTGGGGCTAAAAACACTTACCGTAATAGATAGGGCTATAAAAAATATTAAAGCAAATAAAAACTTAGAGATTAATATAGACGATTTAACGCTTGATGATGAAGAGGTGTTTAAACTAATTCAAAGCGGAAAAACACTTGGAATGTTCCAGATAGAATCAGAAGGTATGCAAGATTTGGCCAAAAGGCTAAAACCTACCAATTTTGAAGATATTATTGCTATGCTAGCACTTTACCGACCAGGACCTATGGATTCAGGAATGCTTGATGATTATATAGAAAGAAAACATGGCAGAAAAAAAATAAGCTATTTTTATGATGAATTTGAAAAAGTGTTAAAACCAATTCTTGAGCCAACATATGGAGTTATCGTATATCAAGAACAAGTTATGCAAATCGTTCAGGCAATTGGTGGATTTTCTCTCGGAGAAGCAGACATTATAAGAAGAGCAATGGGTAAAAAGAAAAAGGATTTAATGGCAAAATATGCAGAGGAATTTGCCCAAAGAGCACAAAAACAAGGATTTTCATACGATAATGCAAAAGCACTATTTGAACTTATAGAAAAATTTGCTGGTTATGGATTTAACAAATCCCATTCTGCCGCATATGCAATGATTACTTATCAAACTGCTTGGCTTAAGAAATATTATCCTACAGAATTTTTTGCAAGTCTGCTTACATATGAGGCCGATAATACGGAAAAGATAGCAAAATATATTGAAGAAGCGAAAACTCTTGGCATTGAAGTTTTACCTCCGGATGTTCAAAAATCAAATGCCGAATTTACTCCAATTGAAAATAAAATACTTTTTGGTCTTAGTGCAATTAAGGGGGTGGGAAGTAAAGCTATAGAATCTATCATCCAAAAAAGACCGTTTAAAAATTTAGAGGATTTTATATTAAAAATTGACACTTCAAAAGTAAATAAAAAAGTTTTAGAACAATTAATAAAATCAGGAGCAATGGATTCTTTTGGATATACAAGAAAAACACTGCTTCAAAACCTTGAATATATATTGGATTATAGAAAAAGGGTTGATGAGAAAATAAACGCACTCAAACATAATTCTTCTTTGTTTGCTAACTTACAAGATGAAGAAGAAAATGAACATCTGCAAATAAATCAAACAGATGAACTTGACACAAAAACACTTCTTGAAGGAGAATATGAAACCCTTGGATTTTATGTATCTGCTCATCCTCTTGATCCTCACAAAGAAAAAATAAACAAATTAAACTATAATCTCTCAAGTGAAATAGAAGAAATATTAGGGAAAGAAGCACTTTTTGTAGGCAAAATTGAAAATATAAAAGTAAAAATTTCTAAAAAAGGCAATAAATTTGCAATCATAACACTTATGGATTTTCATGGAAAAATAGATTTGACAGTATTTGAAAGAGATTTAAACAAATTACAGGAATTAAATTTAGACGAACCTGTAGCTTTTAAGGCAAAAGTTGAAAAACTAGGTGAGTTTTTAAGAATATCAACAAGAAAAGTTTTAAGCCTTGAAGAAGCCAAAAATGAGTGTGCCGCCATTAAAGAAGAAAGTATTTTAATTGAAAGGGAAATAAGTGAAAATGTAGAAGAAGATTTACTTAAAATTTATAATGAGATTATTAAAAATCCAGGCAATAAAAGAGTTGATTTACTGATTAAAAC
>CAZIBT010000006.1:0-2229 GCA_964537435.1 uncultured Nautiliales bacterium
GTATTTTAAATAGGCTCGAAAAAAAAATAAAAGAAATTCAAAAAAAATTAAATTTGCTTGAAAGTCAGGACAAACTTCTTAAAAAATCTGAAAAATATAAAATTTACGCAGATGTAGCGATGGCAAATTTATATGATATAAAACCTTTTATGAAAGAATTTAAAACAATAGATTTTGAAGGAAAAGATATAATTATCCCTATTCCTAAACTTAAAAATATAAGAGAAATTGGAAATTATTATTATAAACTTGCAAAAAAAATGAAACAAAAAGCTAAACATATTGAAATTGAAAAAAAATATCTTCAAGAACAATTAAATTTTTTAGAAAACTATAAAAAGCTTGTTGAAAATGCAACAAATTTAGCTGAACTTAATATTTATAAGTCTGAGAAAAAAGAAAAAAAAGAAGATGAAAATATTGCAAAATTTATGTTTGATGATTATATGATATTAGTTGGTAAAAATGAAAAAGGAAATATAAAACTTCTTAAAAATTCAAACGCAAACGATTATTGGCTTCATATAAAAAACTATCCTGGAACACATGTTATTATAAAGAACAATAAACTTCAAATTCCAGATAAAGTTTTGCAAAAAGCGGCCAAACTTGCCGTAACGTTTAGCGGGAAAGAGGAAGGAGAGGTTGATTGGACAAAAAGAAAATTCGTAAAAATAAAAGAGGGTGCAAATGTAGAATATGGAAAATATTCTACAATTAAAATTAAATGATGAATAAAATTCATACAATTTTTACAACCTCTAATACTTCTAATATCTTTTTATGTTAATAAAGGCGCAAATTAACAAACTAAAATTTTCCTTACTTGCTCCGATATATTTAATATGTTACAATAAAAAAAGGATTTATTATGGGACTTATAGGGCAAGTTACTTTTATAAATCAAAATATGCATGTAGCCTCAACCATTGCAGCTGATACAGTAGCAAGAGAGGTTGGGAGTGAAGAGGTTAAGAAATTAATGGCAAAAGAAAAAGAAGTTAAAGTGGAAAAAGCCAAAAAAGTAGAAGAACTTGAAAAAATTTTGCCTGATGACGATTCAAAAGAAGAAATTGAACGAGAAATAAAACATTTAGATTTAAAGGCTTAAAATGCAACAAAGATTGATAACTTCCATTGTTTTGGTTGTTTTTTTATTAATAATAGGATTGATTGATAATAGATATTTGACAAATTTTGTAATTGTAATAATTTTAATTTTTTCAATGTTAGAAGCAAAAAATTTATTTAATATTAATAATGAAAAAATTTTTTATTTTTTGGGAATATTGGGTTTTTTGGCTCTGTTTTTTAATCCATTGTTAATTGCAGTTATAGGAATTATAGGTATAGCTGGATTTATTGCTTTTTATCAAAAAGAAATTAATTTAATTTCTTTATCTTTTTATCCATTTTTGTCTTTAATGCTTCTTATGGATTTATATATAAAAAATGGAATGAAAGCGCTTTTATGGCTTATAGTGATTGTCGCTGTTACTGATTCTTTAGCTTATATTGCAGGAAAAACTTTTGGTAAAAAATTTATAAAGAAAAATTTTTCTATAACTTCTCCCAATAAAACTTTTGAAGGTGTAATAGGGGGAATTGTTAGCGGAAGCATTATAGGTGCGTTTACGGGATTGATGTTTTATGATTTTTTTACGGCGTTGTTAATATCTTTTTGCGTGAGTGTTTCAAGCGTATTTGGGGATTTGTTTGAGAGTTATTTAAAAAGAAGAGTGGGAGTTAAAGACAGCGGAGATATTTTACCTGGACACGGAGGGGTTTTGGATAGAATTGATGGATATTTATTTGCAGCTCCTCTTATGTGGGCTTTGATTATTGCGATAGGTAATGTATGATAGTTTTAGGTTCAACAGGAAGTATTGGCACAAATACGCTTGAAATTGCTAAAAAATATAATTTAAATATTGAGGTGCTTGTTGCAGGGAATAATTATAAGCTTTTAAACAAACAGATAAAAGAATTTAATCCAAAATATGTTGTTGTAAAAGATAAACAAACTGCTCAAAAAGTAAATTTTAAAGATGTTTTATATGGTGAAGAAGAAATATTGGAAATTTTGGAAAAATCAAGATCCAACCTTGTGGTAAACGCACTTGTAGGAGAAGCTGGACTTAAACCAACGCTAAAAGCTCAAAAAATAGGCAAAAAAATAGCGCTTGCAAATAAAGAATCACTTGTAATAGCAGGGAAATTTATAGATAC
>CAZIBT010000006.1:2329-6598 GCA_964537435.1 uncultured Nautiliales bacterium
AAATAGCGCTTGCAAATAAAGAATCACTTGTAATAGCAGGGAAATTTATAGATACTTCTAAAATTATCCCAATAGATAGCGAGCATTTCGGACTTTGGTATTTATTAAGAAGGGAGATGGGAGATGAAAAATTAAATCAATACTCCCCACTTCCCACTTCAAACTCATTCACCCATCAACCCATTCACCCATCAACTCATCCACCCGTCAACCAATCCAGCCATCCACACATCCATCCATTCACTAAACTTTATATTACTGCAAGCGGAGGCGCACTTAGAGATTGGCCAATAGAAAAAATCAAAAATGCAACGCTTAAAGATGTCCTAAATCATCCGAATTGGTCTATGGGAGTTAAAATTACTATTGATTCGGCAACTATGGTAAATAAACTTTTTGAACTTCTAGAGGCCAAATGGCTTTTTAAAACAGATAAAATAGATGCTTTTATTGAAACCAAATCAGTAATTCATGCACTTGTGGAATGGATGGATGGTAGCACTACTGCTCATATAAGTAAAACAGATATGAAACTTCCAATTGCTTATGCTCTCTTAAATGAAATAAAAGATAGGGTTTTAGAGCCGATTAATTTAGTGGAAATAGGCAATATGGAATTTAGAAAAATAGAAAAAGAGCGTTATCCTGTGTGGGAGATAAAAGATTTACTTTTACAAAAAAGCGATCTTGGAATTGTAATCAATACAGCAAACGAATATGCCATAAATAAGTTTTTGAAAGAAAAAATAAATTTTTCTAATATAAGTAGAATTATTTTAGATGTTATTAAAAAATTAGAAAATATAAAAATCAATAAAATAGATGATATTTTCGAAATAAAAAAGGAAGTATTAAATTATCTTAAAGGTAAAGATTGAAAGTAATTCTTTTTGATTTAGATGGGACATTAATCGATTCGACCGAAGCGATACTTGAGAGTTTCAATGTTGCATTTGCATATTTCAATAAAAAAACGCCGGAAGAAACAAACATTAAAAAACTAATAGGTTTACCGCTTGATATTATGTTTGAAAATTTGGGAGTTTCAAGGAATGAAGTTTGGGATTGGGTGGAAATTTATAAACAACATTACAGGAAAATTTCCACTAAAAAAACAAAACTTTTGCCTTTTGCAAAAGAAGCTGTAATTAATGCTTATTCTTTTGCAAAACTTGGTATTGTAACTACTAAAACAGCTGAATATTCAAAAAAATTAATGGAACATTTTGAACTTTTAAATTATTTTGAAATTTTAATAGGTAGAGAAAACGTTCAAAATCCAAAACCTCATCCAGAGCCAATATTAAAAGCAATTTATTTAATGAATACAAAAAGAGAAATTACATATATGGTGGGCGATACGTGTCTTGATATGGTGAGCGCAAAAGAGGCCGGAGTTTTTGGTGTTGGGGTTATTGGAGATTATACCCCCGAAAAAGAGCTTTTAAAATGTGCTGGTGTTGTTAGAAACAATGCACTTGAAGCTGTTGAATTTATTAAAAATTATAAATGAAAAATTATTTTTTCCAAAAATCTTTATGAAGTATTATAAACACAGTGAAAAATTCAAGTCTTCCTATAATCATACCAATAGCCAAAATAATTTTTTGAACAGGCGTAAAAAATGCAAAATTATCCACAGGTCCAACTGCACCAAATCCAGGACCAATGTTTCCAACACAAGCTATAGAGGCGCTGATTGAAGTTAAAGCGTCATAGCCATTTGCAAAAAGGTATAAAGAAATAATGGTATTTGTCAGGATATAAAGAAAAACAAATGCACCCACATGGCTTAAAATATTAGCTTTAATAGGTATATTGTCAACTTTTATTGAAAATACGGAATTTGGGAAAAGTATTTTTTTAATCTGATATTTTAAATTTTTAAACATAATCACATATCTTATAACCTTGATACCCCCGGCTGTGCTGCCTGCATTACCACCTACTAGCATTGCAATAAAAATAATGGAAATGGCCAAATTCCCCCATAACGAATAATTGGTTGTTGTAAAACCTGTGGTAGATATAATTGATGATATAGTGAAAAATGACTGAGTAAATGAATAAAAAAGTGTATCTTGGGAGCCGAAATAATGAACAAAGCCAAGAGCGGTTCCAAGTATTATAAAAATAGCCAAAAACCATTTTGTCTCTTCACCTTTATAAATAGAAAAATCTCCTTTTAACGCTTTTATATGCCCTATGAAATTTAGAGCTGAAACAGCCATAAATATTGTTGTTGTCCATAGAATTAAAGGATTATTATTCCAATATCCCATTGATTGATCTTTTGTGGAAAATCCACCGGTTGAGAGTGTTGCAAATGCATGGTTTATAGCATCAAAAAAACTCATACCTTCTATTTTAAGTAATACAATATCCAAAATTGTGATAAGAGCATAAATTTTCCATAATTGCATTGCTGTGTGTTTAAGTTTGGGGGTAATTTTTGTAGCACCAATTCCGGGGGATTCCGATTTGAATAAAGCCAATGAAGCACTTGGATTAACAGCTGAAATAACACCTATCCCCAAGACAATAATACCCATGCCACCAATCCAATGCATTGTGCTTCTTAGCATCAGTGCGGTTTTTGGAAGAGTTGAAATATGAGTATAAATTGTTGCTCCTGTTGTTGTAAAGCCGCTTACGCTTTCAAAAAATCCGTCTACAAAAGAGATATGGGTTAAAAGCATAAGTCCTATTGAACCAAGTATTCCTCCTAAAATCCAGACCAAATTTACACTTAAAACAGCCTCTTTTATAGTAAGTTCGAGTGAAGTTTTTTTGAGAAGCAGATAAATCCCAATAAAGAACAAAGTGGAAAAAATCCAGTAATTTATAAATACCATATTTTTATAAATAAAAGCTACTATTAAA
Organism: uncultured Nautiliales bacterium; assembly: GCA_964537435.1. Taxonomy (GTDB): domain Bacteria; phylum Campylobacterota; class Campylobacteria; order Campylobacterales; family Nautiliaceae; genus JALTBU01. The sequence continues at coordinate 5,213 of CAZIBT010000006.1, forward strand.
GGAATTATAAATCCGGCTTGGATAATTAATCCGATTAAAGCTAAAAATTTAATTATTTTTTTTACAGATTTGTTATCCATGATTTATTTCCCGATGTATTAAAATATATAATTACATCCCCTTCAATTATTTCAAATGTTTCTTCATTAACGAATAAATTTATTATGTTATTATCTCTAATTATGATTACTTTTGAATTTTCTTTTGGCTTATTTATTTTTTTGTTTATGAATATTTTTTTAATGAAAATTTTACCTTCAAATCCCATAAAAAATCTTTCGAAAATAATATTTTTTGAATCTATCTCTTCTAATATTTTATAAACCGTATTCATTTTAGGCCCTCTTATAACGGGCAAATGCAAAGAGTTCATAATAGAATGATAATAAGGATTGTTGTTTATGCATATAGGTTTTTTTATGCCATATTTTTTGGCGATTAGAGATTTTATGATGTTTATTTCATCATTTTTTGTTGTGGCAATGGATAAATCACTAGCATTTAGGTTTTCACTTTTAAAAAGATTGTCATCATCATAAGAAGCATTTATTACCATTACATCTTCTTGAAGAATATGTGCTGCACGGTGAGCTAAATTTATATCTTGTTCTATAAGCTTTATATTTAAATCTAGTCCCACAAGAACTCTTGCTATTTCAATTCCTAAAGAAGTTGCACCAAAAATTAAGACATTTTTAATAGATTCTGGCTGAGATGGAGCTAATATTTTAAGTGATTTTTTTAATTTTTCCTTATCTCCTAAAATATATACAAGATCATTTGGTTCAATAGTGCAATTATTATTGCAAAAAGAAATTTTATCTTCCTTCACAGTTGCTATTACTGAAGTTTTGTCAGTGTTGATCTCGTCTGAGTTTATTTCAATTTCGCTATTTACGCTTACAAGCACCATATTGGTAAAAGATAAATCTTTAATATTGTTCGCCTGAGGAAGATGAATTAATTTTTCTATGTTTAAAACCGTTATCGTGTTTGAATATATCATATGATTGATATTTAGTTTTTCAGGTAAAGAAGTAAGAGAATATGATGTGTTATTAATTCTTATTATTTTATTTTCAATCTTTGAAAAATCATCTATAATTAATGCCGAGAGGATATTCGTTTCATCCGAATTTGTAACTGCAATATAATAATCGTATTTTTTGTCAAGATTTTGATATGTTAAAGTATCTTTCAAATCGCCCTGAACAGTTAAAATGTCCAAACTCTCGGAAATATAATTCAAATTTTCTTCATTTTTGTCTATTATAGTAATATTGTGTTTCTTCGAAAGAATTTTCGCAATATTATAACCGACTCTTCCTGCTCCGGCAATTAATATTTCCATTATGATCCTTTAAATATTGTATTTTGTAATTATAC
>CAZIBT010000006.1:6608-15940 GCA_964537435.1 uncultured Nautiliales bacterium
TTTTAAAAAAAATTTTTTTTATTAAAAAAAAAAAAATAAAAAAATTTTTTTATTTTTTTATTTAAAAAAAAAAAAAAAAAGATAATTTTTATGTTATATTAATAATACTTTAAGTAAAAATTGGTTAAAATACGAAAAAAAGGATTGTTATGTTACAGATAAGATGGCATTCAAGAGCAGGACAAGGGGCTGTTACAGGTGCTAAGGCACTTGCAGATGTGATGGCAAGGACAGGTAAATATGTTCAGGCATATTCGGTTTATGGGGCTGAAAAAAGAGGAGCTCCTATGAGCGCTTATGACAAAATAGATGATAAACCTATATTGGATCATTCAAAATGGATGATTCCTAATTATGTTTTAGTTATTGACCCTTCGCTTGTGTTTCAAGAAGAAATAGTCGATAATACTAATGATGATACTGTTTTTATAGTAACTACTCATATGGATAAAGATGATTTATTGGATATAGCTAAACATTTACAAGGTAAAAAAGTATATACAATTGATGCAATTAAAATTTCTCAAGAGGAAATAGGAAGAGCAATTCCAAACACTCCTATGCTTGGTGCGTTTGTTAGAATCTCTAAAATAATAGATTTTGATGAATTTTTAACATCAATCAAAGATATCCTTTCTAAATTTCCACAAAAAATAATAGACGGTAATATAAAGGCTATCAAAAGAGCCTATGAAGAAGTAAAATAAGGAGATATTATGGCAACACCAAAAGAGATGATGAGCACATGGGATAATATTCAATTTGGGGCTGTTTTGCCTTCATTTGAAGATCCTGAAAAAAAAATAAGAAGCAAATTTAATTCATATAATTATGAAGTAGCAGACTGGAGAGTTGAAAAACCTGTATTTAACAGAAATCTTTGTATTGACTGTGATTTTTGCTGGGTTAGCTGCCCTGATAGTTGTTTTATAGTTGAAGAAGTTGTTAATAAAAGAGGAAAAAAACAAGCTAAAATAGTTGGAATAAATTATAATTTATGCAAAGGATGCGGGGTATGTGTCGATGTCTGCCCTACACCTATTAAATCATTGTTGATGTTTCCAGAATTTGTGGAAACACAAGAGGCGTTAAATAAATGGCCTACAAAAGACAATAAATAAAAGGAAAAAGTATGGCGGAAAAATATCAATTGAAATCAAAAGAGGTTTGGGATGGTAATACTGCTGCAAGCCATGCCCTAAGACAAGCACAGGTTGATGTTGTTGCGGCTTATCCAATAACACCATCAACTCCAATTGTTCAAAATTATGCTAGTTTTTTGGCTAATGGGTATGTAGATGGTGAATTTGTTATGGTTGAATCAGAACATTCGGCTATGAGTGCATGTGTTGGAGCTGCTGCGGCTGGTGGTAGAGTTGCAACCGCAACATCAAGTCAGGGTTATGCTCTTATGGTAGAAGTTTTATACCAAGCAAGCGGTATGAGGCTTCCTATTGTTATGACAGTTGTAAATAGAGCACTTGCATCTCCTCTTAATATTCACGGAGATCATGGTGATTTATATTTAGGTAGAGATGCTGGATGGATACATTTAATTGCAAATAATCCTCAAGAAGCTTATGATATGACCTTATGTGCATTTAGAATTGCCGAAGATGAGAGAGTAAGACTTCCTGTAACAACAAATCAAGATGGATTTTTAGTATCTCATACAGCTCAGGTTGTAGAACCTCTTGATGATGATACAGCATACAAATTTATAGGGGACTATAAACCATTAAATCCTATGCTTGATATAAAAAACCCTCAAACATATGGGGCTCAAACGGAAGAAGAGTGGCATTTTGAATTTAAAGCAACTCAACATAAAGCATTAATGGAATCTCCTGCTGTAATTGATGAGGTATTTGCAGCTTTCGAAAAACTTACAGGCAGAAAATATAATAGGGTTGAGAGTTATAAACTTGATGACGCAGAAATTGCACTTGTAGTTATGGGTAGTGCATATGAAACTTCAATGGTTGCAGTAGACAAGGCAAGAGAGGAAGGAATAAAAGTGGGTCTAATTATGCCAAGAAGTTTTAGACCATTTCCTTATAATGAAATAGCTGAAAAATTAAAAAATATTAAAGCTATAGCAGCACTTGATAGAAGTTGCCCTATGGGTGCAATGGGTGCGCTTTATAATGAAGTGGCAGGAGCATTAGCCGCAAATGGAGAGAGTGCAATAATGACAAATTATATTTACGGACTTGGTGGAAGAGATACAACTGTTGAACATATTTTAGAAGTTATTAAAGAAACAAATGAAAATGCAAAAGCTGGTAAGAGAGTAACAGACTTGCAAGGTTTTATTAACCTTAGAGGTCCTAAGTTATCATTTAATTAAGGAGTTTAGATGAAAAATATCAGTAATTTAAAAGAGTTTGCCTGCACTCCTGATAGATTTCAAGGAGGTCATAGATTATGTCCTGGATGTGCACATGGTATGATAGTAAGAGAAGTGGTTAATGCCACCGAAGATGATTTGGTAATTTCAACGGCAACAGGGTGTCTTGAAGTATGTAGTGCCATATATCCTTATACCTCTTGGGATGTAAGCTGGCTTCATATAGGATTTGAAAACGCAGCAGCCGGAATCAGCGGAGCTGAGGCTATGTATAAAGCACTCAGTAGGAAAAACAGACTTTATAATGAAGATAGAAATGTTAAGTTTGTAGCATTTGGAGGAGATGGAGGAACATATGATATTGGTTTTCAATCACTCTCTGGTGCAACGGAAAGAGGACATGATTTTTTATATGTATGTCTTGATAATGAAGGGTATATGAATACAGGAGGTCAAAGAAGCTCTTCCACTCCAATAGGAGCTCATACAACCACAAGCCCTAGAGGAAGAGTAAGTTATGGTGAAAAAAATAGAAAAAAAGATTTGACAATGATTATGGCAGCACATGGATGTCCGTATGTAGCAACAGCGGTTCCAGGAAGCAAACACTGGAAAGATTTGGCTGCAAAAGCTGCAAAAGCTATTAGCACTGCTGGGCCTACATTTATAAATGCTCTAAGCCCATGCACTACAGAGTGGAAATTTAAACCTGAAGATACAGTTGAAATTGCAGATTTAGCGGTTGAGACTTGTATGTTTCCTTTATATGAGATAGAAGATGGTCATAAACTTACTATTACATACAGACCTAAACAAAAACTTCCAGTAGAAGAGTATTTAAGCAGACAAGGAAGATTTTCTCATCTATTTAAACCCGAAAACAGTTGGGTTTTAGAAGAAATTCAAAAAGAAGTTGACAGATATTGGGAATATCTATTAAGAAGAGAAGAAGCAGGAGTATAAAATCGCATAAAGGATAAAAAATAAAAAAAAATTATATTCTATTAGCCGATACGTTTTTAATCGGCTTAATAGGTGCTGTATGTGCTCATATATTTTTGTGGTTGTTAGAATTTGTGCAGGAAATTTCTCGTTTTTTCATATATAAACTTACATATTTCGATAATCTTAGTTTTTTTTCTCATGCATTGATAGTTATAATAATACTTGTAATAGGTGGATTATTAAGCGGCTTTTTTGTTTATACATTTGCACCAGAAGCAGAAGGGCATGGAACTGATTCTGTGATTAGGGCTTTTCATAGAACGGGAGGTTATTTAAGGCCTATTGTCATACCTATAAAAATATTGACGTCTGCAATAACCATTGGAACTGGGGGATCAGCCGGAAAAGAAGGACCTACGGCGCTTTTTAGTGCAGGTGTTGGATCTTGGTATTCTGATCTTAGAAAAGTTTCGTGGAAAAGAAGACAGATGTTTGTTATTATAGGTATGGCATCTGGACTTAGTGCTGTATTTAGATCACCTCTAGGCTCAAGTATTTTTGCAATTGAAGTATTATATGCAAATAATGAATTTGAAACAAGAGATTTTATTTATGTATTATTAGGTCCTTTAATTGCTTATGTAATAACTGGTTATGCTTTGGGTTGGAGTCCTATTTTTAATATTTTTAATATTCATCCTATTACAAGTATAGATAATTATATGAGAATTGTTATACTTGGAATTATAAGCGGCGCTATGGCTTTATTGTTACCTAATTTTTTTTATGGAGTTAGAGATTTATTTAGAAAAATAAAAATCAAAAATCATTTTAAACCTGCTCTTGGTGCTTTAGTTGTAGGAATTGTAGGAATTTTTTTCCCTCAAGCTTTAGGAGGAGGATATCAATATATTCAAAGTGTATTGGATGGGAATTTAATAGGTGGTATTTTACTAATTCTAGCAATTATGAAATTAATAACTTTTAGTTTTACAGTGGGAAGTGGAGGAAGTGGAGGAGTATTTGCTCCCGGATTGTTTATAGGAGCGATGACAGGAGGATTTTTGGGATATATTTTGCATGCCCCTATTCCTGCTTTTACATTAATCGGAATGGCTAGTGTATTTGGAGCGGCAGCGAGGACACCTTTGGCAACGATTATTATGGTTGTTGAAATGACAGGAGGCTATACATTGCTTGTGCCGACAATTTTAGGTGTTTTAATCGCTTATTTAGTCCATTTGCAGCTGAATAATATTTTTAATGTAAAATACGTAAGTTTATATGAAGCTCAATTATTAAGCAAAGAATTTTCTCCTATTTATCAGATGGAGAAAATTAGAGATATTTTAATATGTAATGCCGGTATATTAAATTTCGATAAAAAAGTTTTAAACAATGACGATATTTTAAGTTTATTGGAAAGTGGAATTCCGGTGCAAGTGAATGAGAAATGTTATTTGTTTTTCGGAAGATTTAACAAAAGTGTTGATTTGGAGCTTGATGATACCGGTTATTTTAAAAAATATAAAAATGTTCGAATAATATATATATTCAGAAAAGGTAGATGGTTTCATCCATCTTTATTAAATAAATTACATCCAGGGGATGAGGTTATTGTAATGGGTAAAAAGAAAGATTTATCATCTATTAGAAAAGAATTTACAACATTATCCAAAATTTTTTCACAGTTAAAAGAGCAGAAACTATATATAGAATCTTTAAAAGAAATTTAAATCCATTTTTTCTTTTTTAACCATATATATATGGCTATTGCTATTGAAATATTCAAAATCCATGCAAACAAATAACCATATTTCCAATTAAGTTCTGGCATATATTTGAAATTCATACCGTAATTTCCAACAATAAATGTTAGAGGTAGAAAAATCAAGGAAATTGCGGCAAGTCTTTGCATTGCCTTATTCATTTTTGTAGAAATAATACCCATATGAAGATTTAGTAAATAACCTGTTCTATCAAGCAGAGTTTTTGATTCGTTTATTAAATATTTTAAGTGTTCATTAATGTCAATAAATTCATATTTAAGCTTTTTTTTAGTTATAGGTGGAAATTTGTTATATGCTCTGTTTATTGCGTCTTTTTCTTGAATTGATACTTTTGTAATTCTATTAAGTGTTCTTCTTGCATAATATATGTTTTTTTGAAGGTCATCTTCTTCAATATCTTCATGAAAAATATGATCTTCCAAATCTTCTAATGTTTCGTCTATTACATCAATAATTAACATTGTATTATCGATAAGAATATCACTGATTATATAAGCTATATAATAAAAATCTTGATTTTTATATCTTTTTTCAAATTTTTTTGCAATTTCAATGATAATTTCTTTTTCTTCAGCCAGAATGATGAATTTATTTTCAGTAATGATTATAACAACGTTACTATCATCATATAATAAATTTTCTTCTTCATCAAATTTAATATATTTTAAAATCAAAAGTTTAAAATATTCGGTTTCTTCATATGTGATTGACTGATCCTCGCTTTGTATATCTTCAATAAAACTTTCATGGAAACCGTGTGATTTAAGCCAATTTATAATTTTTTCATTATCTACAGTTGAGAAAATAATTTCTTTTTGAGAATCTTTTATTGTTATATTTTCATCTTTGAGGAGTTTGTCAGTAAAAATAAACATTATTCACCTCCTAAGAGGTTGCAGGGGTTATAAAATTTATTATTAAAATTATAACCTCTACAGCCTTTTTGAAATTATATCAAAGAAGAGAAAAATAAAAAATAAACTGAAAATTACGAGTATATTTAACTAACACTATAAAAATTTTTATTTTCCAAGAACTGTTATTTTTGATTTATCCACATCACAAATATTTTTTATGTCATTAGGATTTAGTTTTAGATCTTCATTATCCATAATTACTATTTTATTATCTAGTATATGTTTTGCTACTTTTTTTGCGCTATCAAGTGAATGCATATAACAGCTTCCACATTGATATATGTTTGCTTCAGGAATTGTATTGGTTTCCAGAATGTTTTGCATTGATTTTCTCCAAGCTTCAATAACTTTTTCATTTTCAGGTTCGCCTATTATACTCATATAAAACCCGGTTCTGCAACCCATAGGGGAAATATCAATAATGTCAAATTCAGGTAAATTTTCTCTCATAAATCCTGCAAATAGATGTTCTAATGTATGCATTGCTTTTTCATCTATTATTTCTCTATTTGGTTTTGCAAATCTAACATCATAAACGGTAATAATATCTCCTTTTGGAGTTTTTACTTTTTTTGCAACTCTAAGACCAGGTGAAGGCATTTTTACATGGTCAACCAAAAAACTATCAAGCATTGGCATAGTATATCCTTTTTTGCTAATTATAACATAACTAATTATAACATAATAAAGATAGGTTAATGAGTGGATGAGTATATGAGTGGATGAGTGAATAGTGTTAAGTGCTTAGTGAGTAGTGCGTAGCGGGAAGTGTTAAATTAAAAATTCAAAACTCATCATTCATAACTCATAATTTCTAGAAACTTAAAACTTTTTTATTTTCCACTTACAACTCGGAATTTGGCACTTGAAACTCTGAACTTTTTTCGCTTTTCATTTTATAATTCTTCCTTTTTTTAAGGAAATAACATAAAATTAATTTTTAAAAAATATAGTATAATTGCATTTCTAGTTCTCACCTCTTTATTCCTTGTAGGGTTGCGCTAATGGCGTTAAGGGAGAGGGAGGCTAAACCCAAACTAAAAAAAATAATTCAAGGAGAAAATATGGCGTGTAACGTTACAATGAAAGATTTATTGGAATGTGGTGTGCATTTTGGACATCAGAAAAGAAGATGGAATCCAAAAATGAAAAAATATATTTTTGGAGTTAGAAAAAATATTTATATTATCGATTTACAACAAACACTAAGACATATAAAATATGTTTATAATATAGTAAGAGATGCGGCGATGGAAGGTAAAACAGTTCTTTTTGTAGGAACTAAAAAACAAGCTGTTGAAGCTATTAAAGAACACGCTACAAGAGCTGGTATGCCATATGTAAATCAAAGATGGCTTGGTGGTATGCTTACTAACTTTAAGACTATTCAAAAATCAGTTAGAAAACTTGAAATAATAGAAAAAATGCAAGAGAGTGGGCAAGTTAATCTTTTAACTAAAAAAGAAAGACTAATACTTGAGAGAAGAAGGGCCAAACTTGAAAAAGTTTTAGGTGGTATAAGACATATGAAAAAAATACCTGATATGCTTTTTATTATTGATACTGTAAAAGAAAAAATTGCTGTTGCGGAAGCTAATAAACTGGGATTACCTATAGTTGCTCCTGTAGATACAAACTGCGATCCGGATGTGATTGATTATCCTATTCCTGGTAATGATGATGCGATTAGAAGTGTTAATCTTTTTTGTAAAACAATAGCAGATGCAATTTTAGAAGGTAAAGAATTGGCTGAAAGTGCAGGAGAAGAAAATCCTGTAACAGAAGAAGAAATGAATGAAGAGATTAAAGAAATCAAAAAAGAAGCTGCAAACGAAGAAAAAAATGAAGAAGAAATAGCAAAAGAAGTTGAAGAAATTAAAGAGGAGGCGTAAATGGCAGTTACAGCAGCACAAGTAAAAGCACTAAGAGAAAAAACCGGTGCAGGAATGATGGATTGTAAAAAAGCACTGGTAGAAGCAAATGGGAATGAAGAAAAAGCAATTGAAATATTAAGAAAAAAAGGTCTTGCAAAAGCTGCTAAAAAAGCAGATAGAAACGCAGCAGAAGGTAGAATTGAAATTTATATTACACCTGATATGAAAAAAGGAAGTATTGTAGAAGTTAATTGTGAGACTGATTTCGTTGCAAAAACAGATGAATTTGTTGAATTTGTAAGTGAAACTGTAAAAACAATAAATGTCAATGATATTGCAAATGTTGATGAACTTAACAAAGCACAATTTGGTGAAGGAACTTTTGAAGAAGAACTTAAAGTTAAAATAGCAAAAATAGGTGAAAATATTGTTGTTAGAAGAATGGGGACAATTATTGCACCTGAGAATGGAATAGTTAATGGATATATTCATGCAGGCGGAAAAGTGGGAGTTCTTGTGGCTGCTGCATGTGATAAACCTGAAACATGCGAGGCAATAAAAAGCACACTTAAAGATATAGCAATGCATATTGCAGCTATGAAACCAGCTTATTTAAATCCTGAGAGTGTTCCTGAGGATGTAATTGAAAAAGAAAAAGAAATTGCAAAAGCTCAACTTCTAAAAGAAGGTAAACCAGAACAAGTAATAGAAAAAATTATCCCTGGTAAAATTAAAAAATTCTATCAGGAATCTTGTCTAACAGAACAAGAATATGTTAAAGCTGAGAAAAAAGAAAGCGTAGCAGAAGCCCTAAATAAAGCTGCAAAAGCAGTTGGCGGAAGTGCAAAACTTGTTGATTTTATAAGATTTGAAGTGGGAGAAGGTTTAGTTAAAAACGCATGTAATATGGCAGATGAAGTGGCAGAGGCTTTAAAATAAGCCTTTGCTTTTTATTTATTAAATTTAACCACAGACACTATCATGAAATAATAAGTGTGTAGGCGGATGAGTAGATGTGTGAATGAGTGGATGAGTGAGCGAGAAAGAAGGGAGCAGGCAGTAGGAAAAAGGGATATGAAGGGGAAAGTTCCAAGTTTTAAGCTTTAAGTGAAAAGTAAAAAAGGCTCTAAGTTTTAAATTCCAAGTAATTTTTAATTGAACATTAAAATTCACACTACGCACTACCCACTTAACTCTACTCACTAAGCACTTCCCACTTAATACTAGATATTATATAATCTCTGACACTTTGAATATTTTCTTGATTTAAAATTTTTACTACTTTTATTACTTCTAATACCTCTATAACCTCTAATAACAAATTTACTAATATACAAATTAATAAATAACTCAGAACCGCCCACTACACACTACCCACTTAACACTAAATATTATATAATCTCTGACACCATAGTTATTTTCTTTATTTAATTTTTATACTTTTATGGCCTTTATA
>CAZIBT010000007.1:0-15475 GCA_964537435.1 uncultured Nautiliales bacterium
GCAGGAGTTGGTGGGGATGTAATTTATGGAGCTCATAATATTAGGGTAATTCCCGATACAAAAATCGAACTAGTAAGTGCAGATGAGCTTGATTTGATTGTTTTACCGGGAGGGCTTCCGGGTGCTATTAATTTGGCAAATGACGAGCATGTTCAAAAACTTCTTAAAGAGATGGATAATAAAGGCAAATATGTAGGAGCAATATGCGCAGCTCCATATGCACTTAAAACTGCTGGAGTTTTAAAAGATAAATATACGGCATATCCGGGCTGGGAAGGAAATATTAGAAAAGAAGGGTATGTAAGTGATGAAAAAGTGGTTGAGGATAAAAATGTTCTAACTTCAAAAGGTCCTGGAACAGCTATTTGTTTTGGACTAGAAATTGTAAAAAAATTTGTTGGAGAAGAAGTTTATAAACAACTTAAAGCCGGACTTTTGGCAGAATATTGTTAATTTAGTAGAGGTTAGTTAGAGTTTTGAGGTAAAAAATTTATATTCTTCTAATTTTTATACCTCTATAACCTCTAATACCTACCTTTTAAGGAGTAAAAATGAGAGGGATAGAAGCTTTGGAAGTTTTTTTAGATGAATGGAGAGGGAAAATAAGAGAATTTGAAGAATATGATGAATTTGATGCTATGGTTGAATATATTCTTGGAACAGATAGAAGAATTGTAAATACAAAAGTTTTGGTTGAAAAATTTTTTGATAAAAAAATAAGTTTTGAAGGTGAAATTTTTGAAGACTTAAAAACTTGTTTTTTACCAGAAGATATTGAATATGATTCGTTTAGCAGGAATTTATATATTAAAAGAAATTTATATACTATAAAAATAGCTCCGAAAATTTGTTAATCATCGTCGCTTTCAAGCTCCAAACTCATCAAATACATATCTTCTCCATCGATTATTTCCAATTTTTCACTGTTACATTTCGGACATAAATATTCATTTTTTTTAAGCTCTCCTTCAAAACCACAGGATTTGCATTTAACAATAACAGGTTGTATTTTCATTATAAATTCAGCGTTTTCGCATATTGTTCCTTCTTTAAATGTTTCAAATGCAGTTTTAAGTAAATCCGGTTCAACACCGCTTAAAACGCCTATTTTTATTTCAAGTTTTGTAACCTTATTTGCATTATTTTTTGCAGCGTGTTCTTCTGCTAGGTGTAAGAGCGAATCGACTATTGAAAATTCGTGCATTGTATTTCCTTTTTTGATAAGTATATTAGGCTTAATATTTATATTTATGATGTCAAAATTTATAAATATTTATTTTTAATTTGTAATGAAATTATATTATAATAATGCAAAAAGGCTAAATATGAGTAAAGAAGAAAAAAAACTTCAAATAATGAAACGCTCACTTGAACTTTTTGCAAAAAGAGGGTTTTATAATACGACAATAGCCGATATTGCCAATGAAATGGGAATGAGTGTTGGAAATATGTATAATTATTTTCCTTCCAAAGAATCTTTAGCTAAAGAGCTTTTGATATATTCATCCAAACTTTTTGGAGAAGCTTTAAAAGAAATAAATGAAATGGATATTTCAAGTAAGGAAAAAATAAAAAAAATAGTCGAACTTTATTTTAAAACTGCAAAAGAACAGCCCGAGCTTGTGGATTATTTTATGAGAGTTTATCTCTCAAATAAAGAAATTTTTGCAAATGGGTGCGAGGGAATGTTATGTGTTAGCTCTTTTGTAACTGAAATTATGATATTTTTTGAAGAAGGTGTTAGAAATAAAGAGCTTAAAAATCAGGATTTTTTTGCAGCGTTTGGACTTTTTATGGGATACATTGGAGGGCTTACGTTTTTATATAGAGAGGGAATTTTAGGAAAAGATTTGGAAGAATATACCAACCCTGTAAGCGAGAATATATACAATGCGCTCAAAGCTTAAAGTTATCTGGATTGATGGAGCAGGTTGTAATGGATGTTCTCATTCATTTTTTAATTATATAGCTTTTCAGGAACTTTTTAAAAAAATAAATCTTTTGTATCATCCTTTGATATATACAGATGAGTTTAAAATTCAAGAGTGTGATCTTTTAATTGTAGAGGGGGCATTAAAAAAAGATTTTATAAGACTTGGATTTGAATTTAATAAACTGATGGAGGAACTTTTTTTTAAAGCAAAAAAAGTTTTAGCTCTTGGAACTTGCTCAAGTTACGGGGGAATTTTTGGAGAGGGAATTATTTTTAACAAAAATAAAAAAGGTAAATTTTATGAAAACAGGGAAAAGGTAATTAATTTGCCAGGTTGTCCTCCCCATAGCGAATGGATAGCTTATGTAATTGAGATGATAATAAACAATAAAGAAATTTTACTTGATGAAGAAAACAGGCCTCTTGAAATATATTCTTATCTCTCACACGATGGATGTATTAGAAATGAATATTTTGAATGGAAAATAGATACGCAAGAATTTGGAACGAAAGAGGGGTGTCTTTTTTATTATCAAGGTTGCCAAGGGCCTTATACACATAGTAGTTGCAATAGAACATTATGGAATGAGGTAAGCTCAAAACCAAGAGCAGGGACTCCTTGTTTTGGCTGCACTGAAAAAGAGTTTCCGAAAAAAAATCTTTTTAAAACAGAAACATTTATGGGTATGCCGGCAAATATTCCTATAGGAGTTAGCAAAAGAGCTTATTTTGCGCTTGCAGGTGTTGCTAAAAGTTTGAAAAATGAGCGATTAAATAAAAGGTTAATTAATGTTACAAAAAATAATTACGAAAATTGAAGGGGAAGCCAAACTTAAAATATATGGTAAAAAGATAATTGATTTTGCTCAAATAGAATTTTGGCAGTATAGAGGAATTGAAAAATATTTAGAAAATAGGCATTATTTGGATGCTTGTGTTATTAATCCAAGAATTTGCGGTATATGCGGACATTCTCATCTTTTGGCGACAACACTTGCTTTTGAAGATGCTTTTGGATTTATTCCTACAAAAAAAGCTAATATTCTCAGAGAAATTACAACAGGACTTGAAATAGTCCAAAATCATATAAAATGGTTTTATATGACACTTTTTCCAACTCAAATTAATGAAAAAAATTTTTTATTTAAATCTTTAAAAATTACAAGAAAAATAGCTAAAGCAATTGCTTTATTAGCTGGTCAATTTCCGCATAATTCTTATATTCTCCCAGGTGGCGTTACGTGTGATCCCACTTTTTTGGAAATAGTGAAACTTAAAGATTTGTTAAATGAAATATATGATGAAATTCAATCGGATATAATAGATGAAAACGGAAATTCAAAGGATTTGGAGATTTTTTTTGAAAATTTACCCAAAGATATAGGAAAAAGTGTAAATAGATTTTTGGTTTTGGGAGAAAATTTATATTTTAAACCAAACGGTAGGGCTGAATGTATTAAAGAAAAAGAGAACTCATCATTTAGCAAAAATGTTTTTTATAAAGATACTTTTTATGAGGTTGGGCCTCTTTCTAGAAATTTAAATAATTATTTAGTTAAGCAAAAATATGATGAATTCAAAGATAGTATTTATACTAGAATTTTCGCAAGACTTTTTGAAATAATATTGATTTTAAAATATTTGTTCAAAGAAATAGAAAAATTGGATTTAAATGAAAAGTCATTTGTAAAACCAAATCTAAAAGATGGTTTAGGATTGGGAATTATTGAAGCTCCAAGAGGGTCTTTAATTCATGAAGTAGAAATAAAAAATGAAATTATAAGAAAATATAATATTATTGTTCCTACTCAGTTTAATCTCTCATCTCATACAAAAGATAATCCTTCACCTGCACAAAAAGCCCTAATGGACGAGGATATAAAATACTTAGATACTATATTCAAATGCTTTGATATTTGTGCCGTTTGTGTGTCGCATTGATAAAATTTTCTTATTTAATGTCATTTTAATCTTGACAATGAATGAGTATTTGTTTTATAATTAAATGATTCAAATTAATCTAAACGGAAGGGGCAAAAATGTTAGACATTAACAAAGTAAAACAAAGAATCGAAGCTCTTAGAAAACTTCCGGGAATAGGAAGTAAGTCTATAACGGAAGTATTAGAAGAGCATGGTTTTACAAGAAGGGATTTTTTAAAATGGTCAGGTGCTATGGCAGTTGCTCTTGGACTTCCGGCTTCATTTGCACCGGTAGTTGCAGAAGCGGCTGAGGTTAGCGATAGATTGCCAGTTGTATGGTTACATTTGGCAGAATGCACAGGTTGTAGTGAGAGTTTAATTAGAACAGATGCTCCTACTATCGATACATTGATATTTAAATATATTAGTTTGGAATATCATGATACGATTATGGCTGCTGCAGGGTGGCAAGCAGAAGAAAATTTTGAAAATGCCCTTAAAAAATTTAACGGCAGATATGTTTTATGCGTAGAAGGTGGTGTTCCTACTAATGATGGAGGAGATTATTTAACAATCGGACCTGAAGGAGAAACAGGACTTTCAAAATTAAAAAGAACAGCAGCGGGGGCATCAGCAATAATTGCAGTTGGAGCTTGTAGTAGTTTCGGAGGTGTTCAAGCGGCAGCTCCAAATCCAACAGGTGCAAAAGGTATTCATGAAGTATTGTCTAAACCTGTTGTAAATGTTCCTGGATGTCCTCCAAGTGCAAAAAATATTGTCGGAACAATTGTATATGTAATTCTTTTCGGCCAATTACCAGCAGTTGATAATTTCAATAGACCTAAATTTGCTTACGGACTTAGAATTCATGATTTATGCGAAAGAAGAGGACATTTTGATGCGGGCGAATTTGTAGAAGAATTTGGTAGTGAAGAAGCAATGAATGGATTTTGTTTATATAAAAAAGGTTGTAAAGGACCATACACATTCAATAACTGTTCAAGAGAGAGATTTAATCAGCATACATCTTGGCCAGTTCAAGCAGGGCATGGTTGTATAGGATGTAGTGAGCCTGATTTTTGGGATTCTATGGCACCATACGAAGAACCTCTTGCAAATCATAAATTTTCATCAATTTCAGCAGACGCTACCGCAGATAAAGTTGGTATAACTATTTTAGTATTAGCTGGTGTGGCAATAGTTGCACACGCAGCAATTAGTGCAATTAAAAATCCTAAGGAGTGATAGATGGCAAAAAGAGTAGTAATAGATCCGATAACAAGGATAGAAGGACATTTAAGAGTAGAAGTGGTTGTAGATGAAAATAATGTAATTAAAGATGCGTATTCGTCTGCTACTTTATGGAGAGGTATTGAGGTAATTCTTAAAGGAAGAGATCCAAGAGATGCTGGATTTATAACACAAAGAATTTGTGGTGTTTGCACATTTTCACATTACAAGGCAGGTATTATGGCTGCTGAAAATGCTCTTGGAATTGAACCGCCTTTAAATGCTAAATTAGTTAGGTCATTATTGAATATGGCGCTATTCTTTCATGATCATACGGTTCATTTTTATCAATTACACGGGCTTGATTGGGTTGATATTGTAAGCGCTCTTAAAGCAGATCCTAAAAAAGCAAGCGAAGAAGCGTTTAAATATGTTCCAAAAGGTTATGAACCAATAGCAACAGGAGAAGATGAATTAAGAGAAGTTCAAAAAAGAGTATTAGCTTTTGCTAAAAAAGGAGATTTAGGACCATTTAAAAATGGTTATTGGGGTCATCCTACAATGAAATTTACACCTGAACAAAATTTAATAGCTCTTAGCCATTATTTAAAAACACTTGAAATGCAAAGAACAGCAGCTCAAATGATGGCAATTTTTGGTGGTAAAAATCCTCATCCTCAAAGTTTAACTGTGGGGGGTGTTACTTGTATTATGGATTTGCAAGATCCTGCAAGATTGGCCGAATATTTAACTAAATTTAAAGAAATGGCCGATTATACAAACAGAGCTTATTATGCAGACATAGTTATGGCAGCTGCGGCTTTTGGAAAAGAACCAAGTGTCGTTCAACCAAATAATTTGGGTAATTATTTAACATACAAAACAATGCAAACTGGTGCTAATAGTTGGTTGTTTGATGCTTGCGGATATATTAAAAATCATGATTTAAGCAAATTTTATGAAATTGACGAAAGCAAAATTGCAGAAGACGTTACTCACTCTTGGTATCAGGATACTGGATTTTTACAACCTTATAACGGAAAAACTATTCCTAATTATACAGGTTATGTTGATGGAACAAGTGTTAATGGTGAAGGACAAATGGTTAATTGTAAAGTTGTTAATCCAAATGGAAAATATTCTTGGGTTAAATCACCAAGATATAACGAAGAACCTATGGAAGTTGGTCCTCTTGCATGTATGGCGGTTAACTATGCAAAAGGAAATGAAAAAGTTAGAAAAGTGGTTGATGGATTTTTAGCTCAAACAGGACTTCCTGCAAGTGCATTATTTACAACTCTTGGTAGAACTGCAGCTAGAATGCTTCAAACAAAAACAATTGCTGATTTTGGACTAGAAGCATTTAATAACTTGGTTGAAAATCTAAAAGTTGACCAAACTACAGTAACTCCTTATAAAATTGATCCTAACAAAGAATATAAAGGTAGATTTATTGGGGATGTTCCAAGAGGAATGCTTAGCCACTGGTGTAGAATAAAAAACGGAGTAATCGAAAATTGGCAAGCAGTAGTTCCTTCAACTTGGAACGCTGGTCCTATGGATGGTAACGGCAAAAAAGGTGCTTATGAAGCAAACTTAATTGGAATGAAATTGGCTGATCCGTCTAAACCTCTTGAAGTTATAAGAAATATTCATTCATATGACCCATGTATTGCATGTGCGGTTCATGTAATGGATGTTAAAGGTAAAAAATTAGGTGAATTTAAAGTAGATCCACTATACGGTGCATGCTAAGGAGGCAGCAATGAAATTTTTAAAAGTAATGGGAAATTATTTAGGCGGAATTGAATTTTCCGCCGGTTACAGATGGCAACACTGGATAAGGGCTATTTCAATTTTTGCTCTTATAGCAACAGGTTTTTATATTGCGAATCCGTATATAACTTACGGAACTATTTCACCGACACCTACAAGATTTCTTCAAGCTTATATTCGAGAATGGCATATCATTTTCGGATTTGCGTTGACAGGTGCGGTTTTATACAAAACATTTTTCTTTTTCTTTTTAAGAGAAGGTAAATATGAAAGAGCATCTATAAAAGATGCTTTTAATATCAAAGTAGCTTTGCAACAAGTCGGATATTATTTGTGGGTTTCAAAACATCCTCACACAAAAGGTGTTTATAATCCATTACAATTTTGGGCATATTTTGCACTATACATTTTCTTTTACGGAATTATTATTACCGGTCTTGCTTTATATGCAGAAGTTTATCATCAAGGTTTAGGCGGAGCATTATATCCTTTTGCAAAATGGGTAGAAAGTATTTGCGGAGGACTGGCATATGTTAGACTTTGGCATCATATTTTTATGTGGTGTATTGCTATAATTGTATTTATTCATATTTATATGGCTATATTTAATGCTGTATTTGGCAAAAACGGAAGTATGGATGCAATATTCTCCGGTATGAAATGGGAAAAAGAAGGAGAAGAATAATTTCTCCTGCCCTCCTTCATTTATAAGAATAAGAAAAGAGAAAGAAATTTACTTTTTGTTTTCTTATTCTTAAATCCCTATAAATAAAGGTGTTAAATGAAAATATTAGTTTTGGGTATAGGTAATATACTATTCGGTGATGAAGGCATAGGTGTTCATATGATAAATTATTTGGATGAAAAATATGAATTTAAAGGTGAACATCAGGTAGATTTGGTTGATGGAGGCACACTTGCTCAAAGACTAATCCCAATAATAGTTGAATATGACAAGGTTTTTGTTTTTGATACGGTTGATGTTGATGAGCCAAATATTGGTGATGTTTATTTTTTTAATTTTTTAGATGTTCCTGAATGTGTTCATTGGCAAGGAAGTGCGCATGAAGTTGAAATGCTTCAAACACTTGAAATGATACATATGATGGGTGATTTACCAGATACAAAGATTATAGGAGTTGTTCCTTATGTAATAGGGGAAGATACAACATTTACAATAACAGAACCAGTTTTGAAAGCTGCAAAACTTATGGAAAAAATATTAATTAACGAACTTAAAAAATTAAATGTTGAAATTGAAATTAAAAATCCGAATGCTTCTCTTCAAAATATCGCAAGAGAAAGTTATAAAAGAGGTGTTCCAATTGAGAGTTTAAAAGGATGTGAAATGAAGGAGAATAAATGATTTTAAAATTTATATTTAAAACAACTGCCAAAAACGGAGTAATAGAAAAGATTTTAATAAGAGTTTCAAAAAATGAAAATGTTAAGCTTGGATTAAGCAAAGATTTAGAAAATATATATGCATATGTTGAGGGGAATGAAGAAGAATTGGAAAATTTTTCAAGAAAATTATCACAAGAACTTCCTTTAACTCTTTTTTTGAAATCTGTAAATGCTGAAGTTACAGAAGAATTTATAGATGATTTAGAAAGAAATTTTCCTGATGTTTCACTGCCTCCTTGTCCTAAATGTCTTAGAGAAGTGAAAAATGAAGAAAGTGAATATTATTTTGATATTTTTCATCATTGTGAAGTATGCGGATACAAAACAAATGGAAAATGGGAAATTGAAAATGGTGAATGGGATTTTGATAATAAAATAAAAAGAAGAGAATTTTTTGATTATTTAGCTAAAAAGTTAGAAAATGAAAATATTTTTATTCAAACAATGAATGGAGCGTATGAAGTAAGTAAAAATCTTGAGGATGCTGAATTTTTAATAGCAAAAGATTTGGCGGCAATTGCTAAATATTTTTTATCTTTTGAAGGAGATGCCAAAGCTCTTGCTAGTATTGAAAAGCCATTTTTGACATTAAAAACAAATTTGGAATTTAAAAAAGAGTTTGGTTTAAGTGTTCCTGCTTTTAAAGTAAAACTACCAGATTGTATGGTAACCGAACTTTTATTTGAGGTATGCGATTATCCTCTTTTGGGATTTAAAAAAACCAATAATCCCAAAGATTTATATTTTGAAGTTAAAAAAGAAGAGCCTTTAATTGCTGTAGTTAGCGATTCAACAAATAAAGATATTTTGATTGAAAAGGGAGATAGGGGAATAATCCCTGCATTTGAGAAAAAATTACAAAGTGAGGGCAAATATAAACAATATGGATATAAAGAGGGAGTATTGGATTTAATTGAAAATTTGGGCGAGATAAATGCGCAGGAAGTTAAACCAGCATTTGCCGGATTTTATGGTGTATTAAATCAATGGGAATTGAAAGATAAAAATATAATGGGATTTTGTTTTTATGAAAATGAAAACAAAATTTTAATTAATTCTCCTAAATTTGGACTTGTAGAATATATTGATTTTAAGTTTTCTTTTAAAAATTTTGAAGAAATTTTTGCAGAAATTTCGGCTATGAATGAAACAGGTAAAAAACTTATTAAAAATTTCAAAGAAAAAAGACCCGAACTTTTTGAACATGCCTTAAAATGTGATTTATCATCCGATAAAAAAGGAATTTATTACCTTTGGGGATTAGTTGGAATACTTTTGAATTTAGCTGATAATATAGATGAAGGATTTGAAAAAATTATTACTTATTCAAATGAAGCTATGACAAAAAAAGGTCCTAGAATTGATTATAAAATGGATAAAAATAATTTAAATCCTTTGTGGGTAATAAGAACTGTAATGAGTTTTAATTTAGCAGGAGTGGATGATTATTTAATAAGTTTTGGAGTAATTGAAAGTTTTGCTGAATTTTTGTCAAATCAATATGAAACATTTAATAAAGATACCGATTTAAACGGTGCAATAATTGTAGGTGATATATTTAAAGGAGAGTTTCTAAATAAAATATATTCTTATATTGAAAAAAATTATCCTGTTTTTACTCCTCGAGCACTTCAAATAAGTGGTGCAATAGAAGCTTTTGGGAATGCTGTAATATCTGAAAATATGCTAAAGAAATAAAAAAGAGAAAAATTAAGGTTTTTGTGCTATTAGCATACTTACCTGTCCAAAATTAAAATTTTTGACCTTTTTTATTTCAAAATCGCTCTTTTCCAACATTTCGCATAATTTATCTTGTGTATAAAAATTTTGTATAGAATTTGGCAGATATTTATATGCATCTTTATTTTTACTTAAAATACCACCAATTACGGGAGAAAATTTTTCAGTATAAAAATCTACACAGTTTCTAAATCTGTTTTTTTTATCTGTTTTGGTAAATTCCAATATAAGTAAAATTCCTCTTTTTTTTAATATTCTATAAAATTCATCTATTGCTTTTTGCGTTTCTAAAATATTTCTAATTCCAAAAGAGATACTTATAATATCGTAAGTTTCATTTTCAAATGGAATTTCAGTTGCAAATCCTTGCACAAACTCAATTTCTGGTAACTTTTCTTTTGCAATATTTAACATTTCTCTACTTGGATCAAGTCCTATTATTTCGATATTTTTATCAAAATTTTTTGCGTATAAAATCCAATGTTTTATCATATCTCCTGTTCCGCAGGCTACATCTAGTATTTTTATATGTTTTTTGTCAATAAATTGAAAAGATTCTTTAATTGATTCTTTTCTCCATTTTTTATCAATGCCAAAACTTAAAACTCTATTTACCAAATCATATCTTTTGGCAATTGAATCAAACATTGAAACTATTTCTTTTTGTTTTTGCATATTACTCCTTAACAAATTCTTGGTAAAAGCTCGCCTTTAGGAAGTTCAATATATCTTTTACTTCCCCAAGCAGATTTTAGAATTACTTTTTTTCCATTAGTTACTTTTCCTATTATTGAAGCATTTTTATTAAATTTTTTTAAAATTTCAAGTGCTTTTTCTTTATCTTTATCTTCAACCGCTAGAATAAATGTGCCTTCATTTGCCAAATCCATTGGTTCAAAACCAAAAATTTCGCAAAGACCCACTACTTCATCGCTTATAGGAATTTTTTCTTCTTCAATTTCTATGCCTATATTGCTTGCATCACTCCATTCGTTTAAAACGGCGCTAAGTCCACCTCTTGTTGCATCACGAAGGGCTTTTATGTTAATACCGGCATCAATTAAAGCTTTTACTTCATTCCATAATAACTTACAATCCGTTTCAATATCGCTCTCAACTCCGTATCTGTGTGCCATTACGACCGTTCCGTGTTTCCCGATATCACGGCTAACTAATATTGCATCTCCTTCTTTTAAATTATGAGCGCTTATATTCTCTTGTTTAATCTCTCCTATACCGCTTGTATTTATAAAAATTTTGTCTACACTCCCAGCAGGCACTACTTTCGTATCGCCACATACAATTTTTGCATTTACTTTTTTTAATTCTTTTGCCATTGATTGAACTATTTTTTCCAGATCTGAAAATTCAAGTCCTTCTTCTATCATAAAACCCACACTTAAATATTTAGGCTCAGCCCCCATCATTGCCAAATCGTTACAAGTTCCTGCAATACTTAATTTTCCTATATCTCCTCCGTTAAAAAAAATAGGAGAAATTGTAAAAGAATCTGTTGTAAAAGCTGTTTTTCCATTTAATTCAAAAACGGCTGCATCTTCTGCACTTTCCAATATTTCATTGCTAAAATTTTTATAAAACAAATCTTTTATCAGTTTTTGTGTTTCTTCCCCACCGCCACCATAAGCAAGTGTAATTTTCATTGCTATCCTTTTATTTAAAATTTGAAACTTGTGATTTTTCTATTTTACACTAAAATTAAAACTCCTCCCCGCTTCCTTCTCCCTCATCCACTCATCAACCCATCAACTCATTTACTTATCTACGAGGCTAAAGCTCCTGCTACTGAATTACTAGGAACCTGGAACTAGGAACTTAAAATCTAATTTAGCGTCCATATCTATAATAAGCATTGCAAGCTCCTTCATCACTTACCATACAGCTTCCAAGAGGATTACTTGGAGTGCAAGCCTTTGCAAATACCGGACAATCAGTTGGATTTGCTAAACCTTTTAGAATTTTTCCGCATATGCATAATTTATGATCATTGATATGTTCTTTTGGCAAAATATCAGCCCAAATTTTCTCTGCATCAAACTCAGCATATTCATCTTTTAATTTTAAAGCTGATTTTGGTATATCACCAAGCCCTCTCCATCTGAAAGTATCTCTTACTTCCATAAATTCATCTATCATTTTTTGAGCTAAAATATTACCTTCGTAAGTTGTAGCTCTTTTATATTGAATTTCAACTTTTGGTTCTTTTTTTATTTTTTGTTTGATAAGCATTAAAATACTCTCCATTACATCAACAGGTTCAAATCCGGCAACTACAACAGGTGTTTTGTATTCATCAACTAAAAATTGATAAGATTTGGCTCCTATAATTACACTAACATGACTTGGACCTATAAAAGCATTTATTTTAGCCTCTCCATCATTCATAATAGCCCTCATTGGAGGCGGGACTAAAACATGATTTATATGATAATAGATATTTTTAATACCTTCCCCAAAAGCCCTTTTCATTAAAGCTGCTGTCATAGGAGTGGTAGTTTCAAATCCTATTGCGAAAAAGACTATTTTTTTATCAGGATTTTCTTTTGCTATTTTTAAAACATCAAGGGTTGAGTGAAGAGGTCTTATATCTGCGCCTTTTGCCCTCTCTTTTGCCAAAGATGATTTACTTCCAGGAACTCTTATCATATCTCCAAGTGTTGCTAATATTACATTTTCCTGATTAGCAAGAGTTATAGCATGGTCAATTCTCTCTTTTGGCATAACGCATACAGGGCATCCGGGACCGTGTATAAAAGTAATATTTTCCGGCATTAATTGTTTAATCCCATATTTCATAATAGTATGTGTATGCCCTCCACATATTTCCATTACCCTCATGGGTTCTTCTAATTTTTCTGCTTCTTTTTTTATCTCTTTTGCAAGTGCTTTTATAGTTTCTGGATTTCTAAATTTGAAATATAAATCTTTTAGAGTTAATTTTTCATTTTTCATTTTCACTCTTCTGTTTTTTCTGTTGAAGGTTTATACAAAAGAGGTCCTTCTTCATTTACTAAATCTTCAGGAGCAATGGGGTTTTCATCTTCCATTGCGGCTTCGGCCAATTTTTTATAAACTTCAATACTCTCAAGAGCATATTTTTCATCTATTTTACTCATAGCATATCCCTACGTGAATTAAAACATAATCTCCGGGTTTAATTTCCTCTTGAATCAAATCTAAACTTACTTTTCTTTTAACTCCTAAAGTGTCAACTTCTGCTATATTATTTTCATCGATATTTAAAACCTTACTAGGTATTGCTAAACACATATATACTCCTTATTTAATATAAATATGATTTTATCAAAAAAAAGTAAATTTTAAAAATAAAGAGGGAGAAATTAAGAAAGTGTATTTAAATGTTCTTTTCTTTTTTCATCAATCCATTTGATAATTTCTTCAAGACCTTCGCCCGTTTTATTATTTAATAAAACTACAGGGACACCAGGTTTTAATTTGTTTGCTGTTTCTTTTGCATAATTGATATTAAAATCAAAAAAGTCTATCATATCGGCTTTTGTAATAATTACAA
Organism: uncultured Nautiliales bacterium; assembly: GCA_964537435.1. Classification (GTDB taxonomy): domain Bacteria; phylum Campylobacterota; class Campylobacteria; order Campylobacterales; family Nautiliaceae; genus JALTBU01. Next base: position 13,559 of record CAZIBT010000007.1, read on the forward strand.
TATCTGCTTTTCTAAACATCACCGGATATTTTTCTATTTTATCATCACCCTCTGGAACCGAAACAAATACCATATTATAATGAGCTCCCACATCATAGCTTGCAGGGCAAACAAGATTTCCTACATTTTCTATAAATGCAATTTCACTCTCTTCAAAAGGAAATTCAGGCAAAGCGTGTTTTACCATTCCTGCATCTAAATGACATGCCCTTCCTGTTTGAAGTTGAAAAGACCATATTCCTTTGTTTCTTATTCTATCGGCATCCTTGCTTGTTTCAAGATCTCCTTCTATAACTGCAAATTTATATGGCAGTTTGCCTGCTAAATTTTCAAGAGTGGTTGTTTTACCGCTTCCAGGGGAACTCATCATATTAAAGCAGGTTATTTTATGTTTATCAAATTCGGCTCTGATTTCATCAGCCATTTGATTATTTTTGCTAAGTATTTTTTCAATTACTTTTACTTTATGGTTTAACTGAGGATTATTTTTGATATCTTCATTTATTGTTTCTTTATGATTATGTTCATGATTATGTCCTGTAGAACATCCGCAATCTGTGCACATATTTACTCCTTTTTATTAGATTGATTATTATATCAAAAATGTGTGTGATAATGGGAATGTATGAATTTTTTGTGTTTATGTTTGTGTTTATGGATTAGATTTGCTTTTATTAGTATGTCAATGTTTTTCATTAATTCTTCAATTTCTCCGTCATATATTTTTGTATGGTTTTCATCTAGGACGATTGCTCTCTCACACGTTTCATAAGCAACAGCCAAATCATGTGTAGCTAGAATAACCGTTTTGTCAAGTTCGAGCAAAAAATCTATAAACCAGCCTGTTGTTTTTGGATCCATTGCCGTAGTAGGCTCATCCAAAAGTAAAATATCCGGTTCGTAAGCTAAAATACTTGCAAGCATAACTTTTTGTTTTTCCCCACCACTTAAATTAATGGGAGATTTTTTAAAAAATTTTTTAATATCGAAAAATTCAGCCACTTTTTCAACTCTTTTTTCTATATCTGAAAACCCGAATTCTTTTAAAGAAAAAGCAATTTCATCATAAACGGTGGGATTAAAAATCATTGAATCTGGATTTTGAAAAAGAATTCCTATTTTTTTTCTTAAATTTTTAGCGGTTTTTTTTGTAACTTTTTGTTTTTTAAAAAGATATTCTCCCTTTTTTGGAAAATATAAAGCTGCTAGAATTCTAAGAAGCGTAGATTTTCCACTTCCGTTACTACCAAGAAGTGCTACTTTTTCGTTTTGTTTTATTTCAAAACTGATATTTTCCAAAGCAAATGCATTTTCATATTTATAATTTAAATTTTTTATTTCAATTAAATTTTCCATCTTTACACTTTCCATTTTTAATTTTCAAAAAATCCTCTTGCTTTCATAGCAAGGGTTCTTTCATTGGCGTCATTTAAAGCTTTTGTGAGGAAAAATTCAAAGGTTCTTGTAATAAATTTAGGATTTTTATCTTTAAGTTTCAAAACTCTCGATTTAAATGCCATTTTAAAATCTTCAAATGTTTTTTTGTATGAAAATATTTGTGAGAGTGTAATAGTCGTCAAATATCCCAAATCTTTTGAAAATGCCATAAATTGAACCGGTGAAACCGTTGCAAAAAACCAGAAAACAAAATAGGTTAAAACAAAAACTTTTAAATTTATATAAATGACATAATTCCAAGGGCTTATATGTTTAAACGCTGCCATTAAAATATATCCGAGAGTAACTCCTAGATTAAAAACAATTATTGATTTAATTACTCTTTTTGTTAAAAAGATAGATTTTTTATAGCTTATTATCCATAGGATACATAATGCTATTATTAAATAAATATTGTTTTTTAGACTTAACAAAGTAAAAAAAGCCAGAACGAAAAATATTCTAGCTATTAGCAGAGTG
>CAZIBT010000008.1:0-15148 GCA_964537435.1 uncultured Nautiliales bacterium
CTAAAAAGGCAAATTGCACCGCTTGCATATATTTTGGGAGGAAAATTTGACATACCCGATTTATAAAGTTTTAAAGGATATTTCATATTTGCAGATAAAAATACATCAAAAGGCGCTCCTCTTAAAATTTGAGCTGTTAATTTACCACTGCTTGAAAGGAGTAGATCTATTTTAATATTGGGGTATTTTTGATTAAATGCTTTTATAATTTCGGGCATTACATATGTAAGATTGGCTGCACTTGCTACATAAACAGTTTTTGCAAAAAGTGTTACCGCAAAAAATAAAAAGAACAATTTTTTCATTACCTCTCCTCTAATAAGGGCACCCGAGATGGAATACCCTTATTAGGGAGTGGGCTTCTTTCCAACTCGGGAGGCTTAAACGTTTCCGCTTAAACCCTATCGGCTATAAACCCATAGCAAAAGCCTTAGGATAAATAGCTCGAAACCCTTTTTGGAAATTGTATATTAAAAATTTTTATATGTCAAATTAAATCCATTTTTTTATTTTTTGATATCAAAAAATATAAATACCTATTCACCAATTTATTCACAAAAAAGTGCCATAAAAGTGCCATAAAAATGAAAACGTCAAATTTTTGTTTTTTTTTCTTTCAAAAAGTAATATAATTAAAATGAAATTAATTCCCAAAGGAGATAGTATGTCAATGAACAGAAGAGATTTTCTAAAAACAACAGCGGCAGTAGCAGCGGCAAGTGCAGCAGGAATCGCAATTCCTGAAGATGTAAAAGCACAAGCCGATGAAACTCAACAAGGGTGGCAATGGGATAAAGCAGTATGTCGTTTTTGTGGAACGGGTTGTGGTATTATGATTGCAACAAAAGGAAATAAATGTGTAGCTGTTAAAGGAGATCCTTTAAATCCTGTTAATAGAGGAATTAACTGTATTAAAGGATACTTCAATGCAAAAATTATGTATGGGGCAGATAGATTAACTCAACCATTACTTAGACTAAATGAAAACGGAGAATTTGACAAAAATGCACCTTTTAGACCTGTAAGCTGGAAAAGAGCTTTTGATGAAATGGAAAAACAATTTAAAAAATACTATAACAAATATGGACCTACAAGCGTAGGAATCTTCGGATCAGGTCAATATACAATTCAAGAAGGTTATGCGGCAGTAAAACTTGTTAAAGCCGGATGGAGAAGCAATAATATAGATCCAAACGCAAGACATTGTATGGCAAGTGCGGTTGTAGGTTTTTATCAAACATTCGGTATTGATGAACCTAGTGGATGTTATGATGATATTGAACTTACCGATACCGTAATTACTTGGGGTGCAAATATGGCGGAAATGCATCCTATTCTTTGGTCAAGGGTATCAGATGCAAAACTTAACAATCCTGATAAATATACAGTAGTCAACTTATCTACTTATAGAAACAGATGTTCAAATCTAGCTGATATGGAAATAATTTTTAGACCTAATACAGATTTAGCAATTATGAATTATATTGGTAGAGAAATTTTAAAAAGAAATGCGGTTAATTGGGATTTTGTGAAAAAACATACAATTTTTGCAACAGGAACGGTAGATACCGGTTATGGTATGAGAGAACCAAGTGTGGCTCAAAAACTTGGATATTCAAATAAAGAAATGCAAACAATTGTAAAACAAAAAGCAAAAGTCGTAACGCCAGAAGAAGCGGTTGCTTTAAGTCCTATTGGTAAATGGAAAGCCGGTGATGAAATGGTTATGAAACATAGAAAAGGACATGCTCCATTTTGGCATTGGGAAATAAGTTTTGAAGATTTCAAAAAAGCAGTTGAGCCTTATACATTAGATTATGTAGCTAAAGTTGCAAAAGGAGATAAAGATGAATCCCTTGAAAGTTTCAAAAGAAAACTTGTTAAATTAGCAGACCTTTATTGTGATCCAAATAGAAAAATCGTATCTTTCTGGACAATGGGCTTCAATCAACACGTTAGAGGAAGCTGGATTAACGAAATTGTATATATGGTTCATTTGCTTCTTGGTAAACAAGCTGAACCTGGTAATGGTGCATTTTCACTTACAGGTCAACCAAGTGCATGTGGAACAGCAAGAGAAGTAGGAACATTTGCACACAGACTTCCAGCAGATATGCTTGTGGCAAATCCAAAACATAGAAAAATTTCTGAAAAACTATGGAAATTACCTCATGGAACACTTAATCCAAAAGTTGGTTTCCATTTTGTTAAAATGATGAGAGAGCTTGAATCAGGACATTTAAAATGGGTATGGGCACAGGTAAATAACCCTTGGCAAAATACGGCAAACGCAAATCACTGGCTAAAAGCTGCAAGAACTATGGATAATTTCATTGTAGTTAGCGAATGTTATCCGGGAGTATCAGCAAGAGTTGCCGATTTAGTATTGCCAATAGGTATGATTTATGAAAAATGGGGAGCTTACGGAAATGCTGAGAGAAGAACTCAACATTGGAGACAGCAAGTTGTAGCACCTGGAATTGCAATGCCAGATCTTTGGACTTTAACTGAATTTGCAAAAAGATTTAAATTAAAAGAAGTTTGGCATGAATGGAAATTGCCAAATGGAACTGTTTTACCAAATGTTTTAGACAAAGCAAAAGAGATGGGTTATAGCCCAGAAGATACACTTTTTGATGTTTTATTTAATAGAGAGGAGTATCGCAAAAACTTCCCATGGCCAGATCCTATCGCCAAAAATCCTGGAACAGGAAAAATGCATCCTAACACAGAAGCTGAAGGTGATTTCAGAAATGTTGTGGGAAGTGATGGAAAAGTATTTAAAGGATACGGATTCTTTATTCAAAAAGCATTATGGGAAGAATATAGAAAATTCGGTATTGGTAGAGGTCATGATTTAGCCGATTTTGATACATATCAAAAAGTAAGAGGTCTAAGATGGCCTGTTGTAAATGGACACGAAACAAAATGGAGATTTAATGTTAATTATGACCCATATGCTAGAAAATTTGCAAAACCAGGAGAAAAATTTGCATTTTACGGACCACTCCTTAAAACAATCAAAAGAGGTAATTTAAGAGGCCCTATTAAAAGCGAAGGAAAAATTCATCTTCCAAATAAAGCAAAAATATTCTGGAGACCGTTTATGGTGCATCCTGAAGATCCAAAATATGATACAAACGGATATAATTTTTGGCTATGCACAGGTAGAGTTCTAGAACATTGGCATACAGGAACAATGACAATGAGGGTTCCTGAATTATATAGAGCAATGCCAGAAGCTCTTTTATATATGAATCCAAAAGATGCCAAAGAATTAGGGCTTGAAAGATTTGATTTAGTTGTAATTGAAAGCAGACGTGGTAAAGTAAAAGCAAGAATTGAAACAAGAGGAAGAAATAAACCTCCAAGAGGACTTGTTATGATTCCTTGGTTTGACGAAAGAATTTTAATTAATAAATGCACGCTTGATGCAACTTGTCCTATGAGTAAAGAGACAGATTATAAAAAAGCAGCTGTTAAAATCTATAAAGCATAAAGGTAAATATTGGATAGAAGAAATTTTTTAATATCTCTTTTGCAGCTTTCTGCTGCAGCAACTGCTGCCGGTGCAATTGTTGGGGGTTTTGCCGAAGAAAATAAAGACAAACCATTAGCACTAAGGCCTCCAGGGGCACTGCCGGAAAAAGATTTTATTAAGACATGTATAAGATGCGGCTTATGCGTTGATGCATGTAAAAACAGAGAAAATAAGATGATAGTAAATGGTGTGGAAATAGACACTCTAAAATTAGCAGCTGCAGGAGATAAAGTTCCAATGGGAACACCTTTTTTCAATGCAAGGAGTGGGCCTTGTTTTATGTGCGATGACATTCCTTGTATGTATGCATGCCCAACTGGCGCTCTAACGCCAAAAGAATGCCAAAACGACAAAGGCAAAGTTGCAATTGATTATGCAAAAATGGGTGTAGCTGTAATTGATCCTAGTAGCTGTATTGCTTTTTGGGGATTACAATGCACCGCTTGTTATAGAGCATGTCCTGAAATTGATAAAGCAATTACAATTGAATGGAAACAAAATAAAAGAACAGGAAAGCATGCTTATAGAATTCCAGTAGTGCACGAAAACTATTGCACAGGTTGTGGAATGTGTGAAATGGCATGTGTTACAGAAAAACCTGCTATAAAAATTTTTCCAAGAGATGTATTCCTTGGAAAAGTAAGCAATAGATACGTCAAAGGATGGAGTAAAAAAGACCAACAAAGAGTCAAAAACGCAAGCACGAGCACAAAAACCAAAACTCCTTGGAGTAAAAAAAATCCGCTTCAAAATTTAAATCAGGGAGTAAATTGGAATGAATAAAATTTTTAAAAACAGATATTTAATCCTTAGACGTATCACCCAATTTGCTATTTTATTTTTATATTTTGGAGCTAATTATTACGGATGGAAAATATTGGTTGGAAATTTAAGTTTTTCCAAACTTTTTAATACTATTCCTTTAACAGATCCGTATGCATTTTTGCAAATGCTTTTTGCAGGTGCAATAATTAGCTCAAATTTAATTATAGGCGTTATTATAATTACACTTTTTTATGCGATAATTGGTGGAAGAGCATATTGTAGCTGGGTATGTCCTGTAAATTTAATTACCGATTTTGCAGCCTGGGTTAGAAGAAAAACCCATCATGAAAAAGATAATTTAATAAGCGCCATTAAAATTAAAAAATTCAGATATGTCTTTATGGTTATTTTATTAATCTTTTCAACAATAATAGGTGCAGCAGCCTTTGAATTTATAAGCCCGATAGGAATTTTCACCAGGGGAGTAGCATTTGGGATAGGCTTTGGATGGGTTTGGCTTTTGGTTATTTTTATTTTTGATGCATTTGTCCTTAAAAACGGATGGTGCGGACATATTTGCCCATTAGGAGCTATGTATTCTTTAATAGGCTCAAAAAACTTTATAAGGGTATTTCATACAAAAGAAAACTGTACCAATTGCGGTAATTGTTTGGAAATTTGTCCGGAAAATCAGGTTTTGGCACCTGTAATAAATAAAAAAAGTGATTTTATTAATGGAATAGAATGCACAGAATGCGGAAGATGTATTGAAGTATGCGAAGATAACGCATTAAAATTTTCACTTAGAAATTTCATAAAAGGAGAAAAAAATGAAAAAAACACTACTAATTAGTTCTATTGGTGCATTAATATTATTAACCGGATGTAACCAAGTAAATTCTACAGCAAACAATCAAGTATCAAACAAAACCGTTCAAGTAACAGGCATAAGAAAAACGGGACTTAACAAAGGCTCTCAAAATCTGCCTGTTGTAACTTACAATTCTCAAGCTCCGATACCTGGAAAAGTTAAATTATATAAAACTTCATATGTAACAGCTCCTCCAATGATACCTCATAGCATTGCTGGAATGACACCAATTACGGCTAAAAATAATATGTGCTTAAATTGTCATATGCCACAAAACGCAAAAAGTTTGGGGGTTACTCCTATGCCAAAAGATCATTTTATAGATAACTTTAAAAATGGTAAACATATAAGAAGAGTTGCAGGAAGCAGATATTTCTGCACAACTTGTCATGATCCTCAGGCAAAATTAAATCCTGTTGTAGAAAATAAATTTGAATCTATGAAAGCCAATATAGGAATGAAATGATAGATAAAAGAAAAAGAAATTTATTCAGGAGAACTTCTTCTCCTTTTAGATCTTTTATCTATCCACCTTATTTTGAAAAAAAAGAAGATTTTTTAAATTGTTTGGAATGTAAAACAAAAGAATGCAAAAATGCGTGTCCAGAAAAAATAATTTTTATCGAAAACGAAAAACCCGTTATTAAATTTGGTATAAACGGATGCACATTTTGTGATGAATGTGCAATCGCTTGTCCCAATAATGTATTAAAATTAAAAAATAAAAAAATAAAATTAAATGTCGAAATGATAATAAATATGCAAAAATGTTTAGCTTGGAATAAAACTGTTTGCTTTTCATGCCAGGATATTTGCGAAGAAAACGCAATTGAATATAAAGGATTGTTTAATCCATTAATAAATCTAGATAAATGCACTAGTTGCGGCTTTTGTATAGGAGTATGCCCTGTTGATGCAATTGCAACTAAAATTTTATAAAGGAATGTTATGAAAAAACTTATAATGATTTTTTTTGCGGTAATAGCATTTGCATTTCCTATTATTAAACCTTACAAATTTTACAGATATAGTTATTATATCTCAAAAGTTGTATTTGATAAAAAATATTTAATAGTAAGTCTAGAAAATGGACATATATTAATAAATGATTTCAAAACAAACAAAAAAATAAATGAAATTGTCTTACCAAAAATTCATGATTTTATGGGAGATTTAATCTCAATGCCCATTTATTCGCTTGATATATCAAAAGATGGAAAAAATCTTTTAATTTTAGCACAAGGCGAAAATGAATCCAGAATATTATTTATTTATAATTTAAAAAAAAGAAAATTAAAAAAAATTTTTACTAGTAAAAAAATGTTTATGAAAGCTTCTTTTATAAATAAAAGCAATATACTATTTGCTCTTTTAAGTGATGAAATAATGCTTTATAATCTAAAAGAAAAAAAATTTCTTTATGATACACAAATCGGAAATTATGTTTTTTCCACATATGCAATAAATAAAAGGAAAACAAAAATTGCAATAGGAGATGAAAGCGGTGTTATTCATGTTGTAGATATTAAAACAGGTAAAAAATTATTTGATTTGATAGGATATAATAAAGATAAAACAATAGGAATAGATTTTATAAAAAATTATATAATCAATGCAAGTAGTGATAAAAGAGTTGCAATTTATAATATAAATACAAAAACAATGATTACTAAAACTGATGCAAAATTTTTACCTTACGCTGCTGCACTTTCACCGAATTTAGAAAAATATGCAATCCAATATGATGAAAAAAACAACATAATGATTTATAATATATACTCAAAACCTCTTTATTTGTTAAAAGGGCATCAAATGCCTTTAATTAATATGAAGTTTTTATCAAATAATAAATTAATCAGTTATTCACCAAGCGAAATTATTATCTGGAAATTAAAATAAAAGGAGTAATATGAATATTTCAAGTATAATAGTTAAAACATTACCTAAAAATTATGACGCTGTATGGTTAAATCTTAAAGAAAGCGATATATGTGAGGTTCATTTTGGAGATAAAGAAAAAGGTATAATAATAGTAACAATCGAAGGTGAATGTGTTGAAGAAGAAATCGAAAAAGTCAGAATCTTAGAAGAAATACCTTTTGTAATTAGCGCTGATATGCATATGAGCTACTGTGAAGAAGAGCTTGATAAAATGATGAAAAATATAGATTTTGAAAAAACTGTTGAAGAATTAAATGAAGATAAACCTATCGAAAAAATAACATATTTCGGTAGCTTAAAAGGAAAATATTAATATACATTTTAAATTTTACAAGCTCCTATTCGGAGTTTGTAAAAAACATAGCAAAGCAAATAAATAACTTAAAATAAATTTTTTTAAATTATAAATTATTTATATTATTTAAAAACAGTGTATACAATAAGCCAATAAAGTGTCAAACACTTATTATGCTAAATAAAAAGCCCAAAAGGGCTTAAAAAATTATTCGTGAGTAACAACAGGCATAGGAGGTTCGTTTTCAAGAACTTTTTTAGCGCTTCCGTATTTTTTTAACATTCTCATTCTGTAATTGTAAATATCATTCATTTCTCTAATATCTTGCATTACTTCAAATACACCATGCCAATGTGCATAATCAGGACTAGCCATTGCTGCACCTTGTCTAAATCTTCTTCCTTCATGATGCCATAAATAATAATAAAGTTTAAAGAAAGGATCACTCCATACATCAGATTTAATCAAACCTTTTGCTTTAAGCTCTTTTAGCATTTTTGTTGCATAAGCTTTATATTCATTATATACTTTAACTGCTGCATCACTTCTTTGGAAGAAATTATTTGTAAATGTAGCTTCATGACAAGTCATACATACTTTTTTCATTTCAGCTCTTGCAGCCTCAGGCCCATTTGGATTACCAGCTTTAGGATTTCCTCTGATGATTGTTTTACCAGGAATTACTTTTCCTCCACCACTCCACCAAGCCCATCCGGCTGTTTCATGACCTTTTGTTCTTAGAAAACTTGCTGGTGCCCATAAGTTCCATTTAAGTCTAAGTGAAACGTTATGAGTTGCTTTTAGTCCATTTATTCCACTCATATGACAAGTAAAACATGTTGGCCCTCTTAAAGTTTTTCCAGGAATTTGTTTACCAGTTGAGAAATCATAATCTTTTTCGTTAGTATCGAATATATGACCGTGAACGCTTGATTCAAAAATTTCTTTATCAGGATGATCAGGTCCTAAATGGCAGTTTGTACAAGCGGCAGGATTTCTGGCTTCTGCTGCTGAGAATTTATGTCTGCTGTGGCATGCCAAACAGTTACCAACCCCTCCATCAGGATATAATGCAGCAATACCATCACTTGGCCAAGTGCTAGGAAGAGGTCTTCCTTCTTTATCCAATTTAACAGTGGTTCCGTGACATTGAATACAAATATTTGCAACATTAATGTTTGCTATATTTGGATTGTCTTGATTAGCTCTATAAAAATTTGAATCGTGTCTAATTCCTTTATCCATTTTGGTAGCACTAAATCCGTTAAGTGATGGATTTTTACCTTTTAGACTTTCATAATTATATGCTAATTTACTCATCAAAAAGCCATGCTTTGAATTGTTAGAAGCTAGCCACTGAGCAGCTCCTCTTGCGTGTCCAGAATTCAAATATTCCTTAACTTCTTTTGCGTGGCATTTAGCACAAGTTACAGAAGAAACAGCGATTTGAACAGTCCAATTAGCGCCTTGATAAGGGTGTGCTTTGAATGCAGTTGGATAATTTTTTGGAACAACGTGGCATTGAACACAACCAACACCTGCTTTTGCGTGTTTTGAATGTTGCCAATCAGCTACGATACCAGGATCGGTAGTTTTATGACACATTAAACATTGAGCGTTACTTACACCTTTAGGATGAAAATTTTTGAGCCTTACATAATTCGGGTTTGAATCCAAGTTTACAGCAAACGCCATACTTGTTATTGCTGCAACACTCAACCCTGCGCTTAACATTTTTTTCATTTTTACTCCTTTTTGAGAACTCTTTAAAATTATATGAAAAAAGAGTGTCTTAAAAGTGCCATTACTTAACAAAGATTTTAAAAAGGAAAATAAATTAGGAAAGTTAAAATGTAGGTAAAAATACGGAAAAACTATTTTTTCCCGTATTTTTTTGCAGCATCAGCAATATCTTTTTTACTTAATCCTTTTGCAATATTAACCATCATAGGATTGCCTTTTCCTGCTTTGAAATCTTTCATTTTTGCTTCAATTTGAGCAGGAGTTAAAGTGTCTAATTTTTTAGCCATACCACCGTTATGACACATAGCACAATCTTGATATGCAAAAGCCATTATCCCAAAAGTCGCTAAAGCAAGTATTTTTTTCATTTCAACTCCTTTGTAAAATTTGAATCAAATTATATCATATTACGTTCTCAATCTACTAGGCACAACCGGAAATTTTATTTTACATCTATTTTGTAATATTTTTCCATTTATATTTAAGATAATTTCATAATATTCATTTGCCCCCATTTCATCCGTAGAAAGAATAGTTAAAATCAATTCGTTTTTTTGTGGCAGAATTTTTATTATACTTTCATCCATTCCCAAATCAAAAATTCTAATCCATTTCCTATTTAGATTTACAATAAAAGCATCTTGTGTTTTATTTTTTATATTTCCTGTTACAAAAATATTGTTATTGAATTTAAAAATAAAATTACCATTAATAGAATGATTTAAAGTTATTTTTTTATAAATTCGATTGTTTTTATAAATTTCTATATGACTTTTACCTTTTTTATAAACATCTATCATAAAATATACATTATGATTATCTACAAAAAAATCCTTTGGCAAAGCATATTTTTTAGGAATTTCATATTTATGCAGCAATTTTCCTTTTTTATTAAAAACAAGTAAATCAGGATAATAGCTGTTTTCATCAACCCCGAATAAATAAATTTTATTTTTATATACTTTCAATTTTTGTGCATTTAAAAATATAGGAGTTGAGAATTTTTTTATGAGATTAAATTTACTATTCAAAATATAAATATCACTTCCATTTACGGAAGGTTTAAAAAAAAGATAATCATTACCAAATGAAATTAAATTATCTGAAGTAATATGATATTTTTTCATTAATATTTTATCTTTATTTACAGCTTTTATCTCTTTGTTTAAATGTATATTCTGCTCACTTACACAACCTAAAAAAAATAGTGGAATTAACAATAATTTTTTCATATTTCTCCTTTAAAATCCTTTAAAAAGCACCCAAATACCAACAATTATCAAAAAAATACCGCTTATTTTTTCTATTATTCCCATATATTTTTTTGTTTTTTCTATCAGTTTCATACTCCATATCGTAAAAATCGCCATTAAAATAAAAGGAATTGCAAGCCCTATTACATAAAGCACCATCATTGTAATGCTTTTAGCAGGATTAGTTGCAGCCATTCCTACTATTGTCCCAAAAATAGGACCAATACATGGTGTCCAACCAAACGCAAATGAAACACCCAAAAGAAAACTTCCAGCATTTTGAAAATTAACTCTCTTTTCATACTGCATAAATTTGAATTTTACAAATCCTCCCACATTTATACCGAAAATTATTATAATAATACCTGCAATTATATTAACCCATTTATAAGCAAAAATATTTCCAATTAAATTTGCAGCAGCCGCTCCTATCAAAACAAAAACAAGCGCAAATCCTGCAATAAATAATAAAGAATTTATAAAAATTTTAATTCTTTCCTTTTTGGTTAATTCCCTGCTTTCAAGCTCTTTTGCACTAATGCCTGTTATATAAAAAAAATAAATCGGAACCATCGGCAATACACACGGAGACAAAAAAGACAAAATCCCAGCAGCTAAACTAACTAAAAAAGGCATTGAATCAAAATAATTAAATAAAGAATATACCATATTTTCCATTATTTACCTTTTTGATATTTTTGATTGATGTTTTGAAGTGTTTTTAAAAATATTTTTGCGGGACGAGATCCAAAAATTCTGTAATATAATTTATCATCGGGAGTTATCAGCAAAACATTAGGAGCTGCACCTGTAAAATAAGGAGAAAACGCTATTGGAACCCTATCCGTATCAGCAAAATAAAACATCGGAACAAAATGCTTGTTAATATATTCAATCACAGGGGGATATTTATAAACGATATTAGCCAAATACCAACAAGGAGGGCAATGATGAACCGAAATATCCACAAAAAGTAACTTATGCTCTTTTTTTGCCGTTTCAAAAGCTTTTTTATAATCTTTTACCCAATGAATAGATTCGTTTGCAAAAAGAAATGAACATAACAAAACAACACTAATGAAAATTTTTTTCATTTTTTATCTCCTTTGCAAGTTCGTTAGAATTTTTAATACAATCATTAAAACTTACACCATTATATGCATTCCCGATTAAATAAATGTTAAATTTTTTTGCCTCATTCATAATTTCTCTAACCAAATCCTGATGTCCCATCGAATAATTTGCAATAGCTTTTTTATGCAACTTTACCCAAGTTATTTTAGGATTTGCGTTTTTTATTATTTTATAAATATCTTTTTTTGCAATTTCTATAATTTCTTCTTCGCTTAAATCTTTAATTTCGGGAAATCTGGCACCTCCAAGCATTAGTCTTATACCATTTCTGTGAGGAAAAATATACTTATCCATCAAAATTCCCAAAGTTTTTTCTTTTGTAGTAAGTATTCCAAAACTCACTGGAGTAATATTATCAAAATCAAACCCCACGATTGCTACGGGATTATATTCTATTTTTGAAAGTAGGAAGCTTAATTTTTCATATTTTTTTAAAATTTTAGCTGCATTAAAACTCTCAGTGGCTATTACAATTTTATCGAAATCTTTAAGCTCATCTATTTCTTTTATCTCTTTTTTTAAAAAATTGGCTTTTGTTTTTTCTTTTAACTTTTCTATAAATTCGCTCATTCCCCATTCAAACGAATGCAATTCCCCACTTGGCTGGCCTCCTCTTTTTAATTTAATCATACCTTTAAAAAGTGAGCCATATTGACACTCAATTTTTTTAAGTTTAGGAAATGCAGCATTCATAGAAGTTTTTTCGGGAGTTGAAGCATAAATTCCCGCAAGCATAGGAACCATCATTTTTTGTGTAAATTCTCTACCAAGCCTTCTATTTGCAAACTGCTCTACACTTTCTTCCCTATCACACACAGGTTTTATAAAAAATTCTTTTAAAATCCTTATTTTTCCACTAAAACTCATTATATCGCTAAATAAAAAATCAAAAGGTTTAACGGGGATTTTGATAAGTTTCTTATCATAAATATATCTGATTTTAGAATTTTCATTTGCTTTTAAAGGCTTAATTCCAATTTCTTCACAAAGTTCAAGCGTTTTTGGAGAATTGCTTAAAAACCCATTAACACCTTCTTCAAATAGATAATCTTTAATTTTTTTGCTATAAGCCTTACCTCCCCATTTTTCTTTTTCAAAAACGCTTATTTCAAAATCATTTTGCAAATAATACGCTAAACTTAACCCGCTTATTCCTCCTCCTACTATTGCTAATTTTTGCATAATTTCCTCCTATAAAATAAAACAATTATACCTAAAATTATCATCAAACTGCTAAGAACCTGTCCCATTGTAAAGGGACCTACAATAAATCCCAACTGAATATCAGGTTCTCTCCAAAATTCACATAAAAACCTAAAAACACCGTAACTTATTAAATAAAGACCTATCAATTCTCCTTTACATTTGTAAAATTTTTTGTAATAAAAATATATAATGAGAAATGTTAAAAATCCTTCAAAAAACGCTTCGTAAATCCCGATAGGATGCCTTAGCGCCCCATCAATATAAACTCCCCAAGGCACTTTGGTTATCCTCCCCACAATCCTTTCGTTTAAAAAATTTCCAAGTCTGCCAAAAATATAAGCTAGTGGCACGGCAAGTGCAACTACATCCAAAATCTTCCAAAAATCAATTTTTTTCAAGTAACAAAAAAGAAAAGTAGCAAGCGCAAATCCTATTACCGCACCATGATAACTCATACCGGCAATTCCTACAAACTTTCCATTAACAAAAGGATTAAATATCTCCCATGGATGAATCAAATAATAAATATTACTTTTAGGCATATAAAATAAAACATATCCAATTCTAGCTCCTAAAATAACACCAATTTCAGACCAAACAAAATATTCATCTATTATTTTTTTATCAAACCCCAATTTTTCACCAAATTTAATTCCAAGTAAATATCCACTGACCAAAGCCAAAATATACATAATTGCATACCAGTGAATTTTAAATCCGAAAAAAGAAAAAGCAATAGGATTTATATGAGAATAAATATGCTGCCAATATTCCATTAAATAATATCCTCCCTTTTATTTTATTTTTTAATCGCTTCGGCAATCAATTCAAGAGGATGTCTAAATAACTTATTATCGCCTACTTTATCCATATGTTCAGTAATTTGCATTCTACAAGCGCTGCATTCAGCACTTACAAACTCGGCATCTACTTTTTTTATCATTTCAGCTTTAATAAGACCTTCTTTTTGTGCTAAATGAAATTTTTCGCTCTGAATTGTAATACCCCCAAATCCACAGCAAACATCAGGATTTTCCATTTCTTTTATTTCACATATATTTTTTAAAAGTTCTCTTGGCTCTTTTCTTATACCAAATACTTTACCTACATGACAGGCATCATGATAAGTTACGCTATGAAGAGATTTTATTTTTATTTTATCCTTTATATCGGTATATTTATAAAGCCATTCGGTTGTAGCGAAAAGTTTTTGTTTTATTTTTTTATGTCTCTTGAGCATTTCAGGCATATAATATTTTATATATTCTTCATAATCTTTTTTTAACATTGCAAAACAAGTAGCCTCAGGAACAAGAATAGCATCAACCTCATCAATAAACGTTTCAAAATATTCAATATTTTTTTTAATTAGATATTCGGTTGTTTTAAAATCACCAGTAAAATAAGCAGGAGCCCCACAGCAGCTTTGTTTTTTGGGAATAAAAATTTCTATATCCAAAAATTTTAAAATTTCAACCAACGCATCTCCAACCTCTGTATAATTATAATTAGCAAGACATCCTATAAAAATAGCAACTCTTTTTTTAGAATTTTTAATAGGAATTTTTTCAGGATATTTTTGTAAAAATGTTTTTTTTCTAAAAGCTGGTAGAAGTCTTCCTTTATGAAGCAAAGGCAAAGAAAACTTGCTCCTTATAGATTTTTTTTCTGCTTCTATTTTAAATCCACATGTCTGAAAATAAAATCCTAGCTTGTTAATTAAATCATACGCCCATCTGTGTCTTAACATAAAGAAAAATGCTCTTTTCCACCATGCTATTCCATACTTTTGGGCTACTTTAGCTCTTGCATTTTCTATCATAAAATCAGTAGGAAGCGAACTTGGACATATTTCAACGCACTGGTTACACAAAAAACAAGATTCGACAGTGTCTTTAAAAGTCTTATCAATTTCAATTTCACCTTCTTCTGCCGCTTTTAAAATATCCAAAAAACCCCTAGGAGATGTAGCTTCATCAGGATTTACTCTATGAATGGTGCATCCGGGAATACATTTACCGCATTTTATACACATATCCGAAATTTCGCTGAAACTAAACACTCATTGCCTTTTTTAAACGCAATTTATCAAACGAAAAGGGATTTGTCAATAAAAAAGATGACTAGAAATAATGTTATTGTTTTTTTATTGTATTTAACCTTTCTTCCTTGGAGCCAATAGAAGTAATCTGAATTCCAAAATTTCCATCCACAATTACTACTTCTCCTTCACCTATTTTTTTATCTTCTATTAGTATATCAAGAGGTTCGCTTGCAAGCTGATCAAGTTCAATTACACTTCCTATATCCATTCCAATTACATCTTTTAATAACATCACCTTAGAGCCTATCCTAACTCTTAATTGAAGTTTTATATCCATAAGCATCTCAAGATTTTT